>JASFGM010000009.1:0-15216 GCA_050123755.1 Desulfobacterales bacterium | reverse complement strand
AAATTTGCTTGCGTTTGTTTGATGGTAATACTTTTAACATTTCACGATATTTCGCAACAGTTCGGCGTGCAATATGAATTTGATGTTCTTCTTTTAGAATCAGTGAAATCTTATCGTCACTGTATGGTTTTTTCGGATTTTCATTGAGAATGATCTGTCTAATTTTTTCCTGAACACTGGCGGAAGCAATATTGCCACCCTGGGCCCGTCTGATTGAACTATTAAAAAAGTATTTCAATTCAAAGATTCCCTGGGGCGTGTAAGCGTATTTGTTCGTGGTTACCCGGCTAATGGTGGATTCATGCATCCCGATATCTTGAGCAACATCTCTAAGAACCATGGGTTTTAGATGGGCGATTCCATTTTCGAAAAATTCCCTCTGGAATCCTAAAATGCTTTCCATTACTTTAAAAATGGTCTTTTGGCGTTGGTGGATACTTTTAATCAGCCAGGCGGCCGATCGGATCTTGTCCTGGATATAGTCTTCGGCTTCTCCGGATATTTTTTTGCCCCGACTGATGGTATTTTTATAAAACGAGTTGACGCGAAGCTTGGGCATCCCATCATCGTTGAGCATCACCACAAAGTCGTTCTCCAATTTGTAGACGTAAATATCCGGATTAATATACTGCGGTGTTTCTTCGCTGAATTGACGGCCGGGTTTGGGTTCGAATCCCTTAATGACATTAACCGCTGCAATCACTTCGTCCAGGCTTGCTTTTAATGCTTTGCAGATGCCCTTATAATTTTTCTTTTCCAGATCATGCAAATGGTTGCTGATGATCTCGGTGATTATTGTATTTTCGAAACCGAAATGTTTGGCCTGAATAAGCAGGCACTCTTTGAGATCCCGGGCGCATACACCGACAGGGTCAAAGGTTTGCATTTTAGTCAGAATGTAATCAACCTGTTCAAGCGGGGTACCGCTCTGCATCGCAATTTCTTCAAGTGAGCTTTTCAGAAAACCGTCTTTGTTGAGGTTGCCGACAATGAGGCTGGCGACGGCCTCCTCTTTCTTGGCCGGCTTGGTCATCAGAAATTGCCACAGCAGATGATCGCGCAAGGATTTTTTAGGTGCGATAAAGGCGTCAAATCGCGGTGCATCTTTATCCTCGGCTTCATAACTGACCCTGCCGGGTGTATTGTATTCACCCAGATAGATACTCCAGTCAATGTCATCATGGATTTTTTCTTCGATGGTGACTTCTTCTGTGGGGGTATCAGCGCCCGAGTTTTCAGACTGCTCCGGAAGATTTTCATCCGGCGCGCTCTCCTGAACCTCCTCCAGGGCCGGATTTTCTTCTAATTCCTGGCGAATCGTGTCCAGCATCTCTAATCTTGACAGCTGCAGCAATTTTATGGCCATTTGCAGCTGAGGTGTCATGATGAGCTGCTGCGTTAATTTGAGTTGTTGTCGTAATTCAAGTGCCATCTTATAATTTGAACTCGTCCCCTAGATATACTCGGCAAGCTGCTTCACTGTTCGCAATTTTTTGCGGAGAGCCGGATTCGATTATTTCCCCGTCACACAATATATACGCCTTGTCACAGACACCCAATGTATCCCTGACATTATGGTCGGATATAAGAATCCCAATACCGCGTCGTTTGAGATGACCGATTATTTTTTTGATATCGTTTACCGCCAACGGATCAACGCCGGCAAACGGTTCGTCTAAAAGAATAAATGAAGGATTTGTGGCAAGTGAACGCGTTATTTCAAGCCGCCTTTTTTCTCCACCTGATAGCAGGCTGGCTCTTTGTCCGGAGAGATGTTTAATGCCCAACTCTTCAAGAAGCATATCGGTCCGCTCTTCCCGCTCTGTATTCGAAATCGGCAGAATTTCAAGAATTGCCATGATGTTTTGTTTCACAGACAGCTTTCGGAATATCGATGTTTCCTGGGGAAGATATCCGACACCCTTGCGAGCCCTTATGTGCATAGGATAATCAGTGATATCCTCATCGTCAAGAAGCACATTGCCCCCATCGGGCTTCACCATTCCTACGGTCATATAGAAGGTTGTGGTTTTGCCGGCACCGTTGGGTCCCAGTAGGCCGGCGACATCGCCACTTTCAACATCTAAACTGACCGAATTTACAACCTGCCTTCCCCCATATTTTTTAATAAGATTTTGAAGATAAAGTGTTGTCATTTGCTCCGGTTTAATCGATGCGGGCACGCTTGAGCCGATTTGATACTTCTATTCACACTGCCGCTGCATCGACTCAACTAACCTATTTTAGATGAGATGCTCCAAAAATGCAACCATTTCAGATGGCCGGATTGTCCATGCCGCAATTCATTTTTCTTTTTCCGATGGTTGAAACACGGCCTTTACACGATTTTTTGCGCTGCTTTCCACGGTTATCTTTCCATCCGTGCGATGCAGTGTAAATTTCGTTCCGATAATCGAATGGCCTTCCTGGGTCAGCGTTGACTGCTCACCTTTAAGGACAAGAACCTCTGATTTTATTGTATATTCAGCCTCATCCGTTTCGGCGATGATATTGTTATAGTTGATTTTTACGTGCCCGCTGGCGATGATTTTTTCGATGGATGCGGGTTTGAGCACGTTTGTCTGACCTTTAACTGCATCCGGAGTATAAATAATTTTCAGACGATCGGCGCTGACGACGGTCTCAGCCTGGGTTGCTTTGACGTTTCCGACAAATTCAACTACACCGGCATCAATTTCAGCAAAAAGTTTATCGGCAATAATCCGAATTTTTTCATTTTCATTATTTTTGACATTTGGGCCGATTCTTTCGGATGCCGCAAGCGTTGCATGTGTCCAAGCAAACACCCCAATTAATGTGATCAAGCCACCGATTAATAAGAAGCGATTGACGAATTTAAAGTTTAAAATTTTTAGCAATGGTGGCTTCAACACTTCCATCCATAGTGATTTTGTTAGAGTTGAGATCAAATGATATCGAATCAGCTTCCAGCTGGGCTGAAGCTCCGGTAATAATTACCGGAGCACTCGAATACAGAACGCGTCGGTCATGGGCGTAATTCAGCTTTTCAGTTAACAGTTTGTATTCTTTGTTATTTAACACGACATTGCCGGATACTGCGATGTCCTTTGTATCGGTTTTCAATATACCCCGATCGGCAGCGAGGGTGACTTCACTATTATCTTTGAGAAAAAAAATGACCGACAGGTCTCTAAGGACCATCTGATTCGTCTTATCGATATAATGGGCTGAACTGGCCTCAAGGCTCCATTCCTTCTTTCCTTTGCGGGTCGCCGTTTGATGGATTTTGCCGATCGACAAGGTTGCGTCGGGCTCAATAGATTCAGGAACCGATTCCGCGATTTTCGAATCCGGCCGAAAACCAATGTAAATCCCAATAACACCGCCGAGTGTAATCAAGATTGTCGCCAGCAGAAGTATTTTTATTTTTTTTGGCTTTTTATATTGAGTTTCCATATATATTCTATTCTATAGATTGACGACGCCTCACAAATTGGGAAAAAATATTTATCCTGTGTTTTTCCAAAAGTCAATAAACGAAAAGAGGTCTTGATTCTCCCGGGATGAACTGTTATTTAATCTAGTTCGATTCCCATCTCTTAATGGAGTATAACCCTTTGAAAGAAAAAAATAAAAGAAAAAAACTTTGGCTTGTTGGGATCGCCGCAGGCCTCTTATTGTTGCCGGTTCTTTGGCTCTTGATCGTTCGGTTGGAGGGCCAAAAACCCGTTATTCGTTTTGAACTTGCATCACCATTTATCGGAAAATCAAATGAATTTTCAGTCTCACTGCAGGATAAAAAAAGCGGGCTGCGGAAAATTTGGATCGCAATGATCAAAAATGGAAAAGAGGTGGTGCTCATTGACGAAGCCTTACCTTCAGCCGGGCTTTTCGGTGGCGGGGAGGTGAAAACCAAGACCCTGAACATCACATTCGAGCCCGGAAAATTTGAATTTTCCGATGGAAAAGCGATAATTCGTTTGGCGGTGTGGGATTATTCATGGCGGGGGTGGTGGCAGGGCAATCAAATCTATGTTGAAAAGAATTTGATTATTGATACCCATCCACCGGAAATTGAAGTGATCAGCCGGGCACACAATCTGACTCAAGGAGGCGCCGGGCTTGTTATTTACCGCACTTCCGAGGAAAGTCACCAAAGCGGGGTTCAGGTCGGGGACAATTTTTTTCCGGGCCATGCCGGCTACTTTAAGGACCCCCGGATTCAGCTGGCATTTATCGGGCTCGGCTATCAACAGGGCCCGGAAACTAAAATTATGGTAAAAGCCGTTGATAAAGCCGGAAATGCGGCCAAAGCAGGGGTAAATCATCACATTCGTAAAAAGACTTTTAAAAATGATAAGATCCGGATATCAGATCGATTTTTAAGCTGGAAAGTGCCCGAGCTTGAAAACGAAATCACGGCGGAAGCGACCGCGTCGCTGGTGGATAAATTTATAAAGATCAATCGGGAATTACGCCAAGCCAATTATCAACAAATAACTGCGTTGATCCAAAAAACGACGACCGCCAAACACTGGGGAGGCAATTTTTTACGAATGCCCGGATCGGCGAACCAGGCAGGATTTGCCGACCATCGCGTATACAATTACCAAGGCAAGATAATTGACCGCCAGGTTCATTTGGGCATAGATCTGGCTTCGGTAGCGCATGCGCCGGTACCGGCCGCCAACAGTGGAATTGTCATTTTTAACGGGCCTTTAGGTATTTATGGAAGAACCATCCTCCTGGATCATGGATTCGGGTTGTTTAGCATGTACGCCCACTTAAATCGAAGCGATGTCAGCAAAGGGCAGCAAGTGTCAAAAGGGGACATCCTGGGCCGTACCGGCAGCACCGGCCTTGCGGGCGGTGACCATCTTCATTTTAGCATGCTGGTTCACAACACCTTTGTCAATCCGATCGAATGGTGGGATGCAGCCTGGATAAAAAATAATATTTCATCCAAGATTGAAGCGGTGCCGTCCGCCCCGGCGCATACGTCTGGTAAAATAGTCAAATAGTTGATTGGTTAAATAGTTAAAAAGGGACTGCATCTTTTAACGAATTAACTATTCAACCAATTTAGCATTTAACTATGACTGAAACTTTTCGTGCCTTTATTGCAATTGATCTGCCCGAAAGCGTCAAATCCTTTCTGAGCGAGGCTCAGGAGGCGCTCAAGGGGTATGGGTTTCGGGTCAAATGGGTCCGGCCGCAAAACATTCATCTGACGCTTAAATTCTTGGGGAATACCGCTAGTGCCGATACCGATAAAATCGCTGAGGCAATGACGCTGGCAGCAAGGAACTGTCCAGTCGTGCCCCTGGCTGCTAAAGGTATCGGGGTTTTCCCGAATGTCAGACGGCCGCGGGTCATATGGGCCGGCCTTAACGGACGGCTTGAGATACTGGCAAATTTGCAGCAGACCCTTGACGCTCATTTGGCGGATTTGGGTTTTCCCAGAGAAACCCGGGCGTTTAAATCCCATTTGACATTGGGGCGCGTTAAAGGAAAAATTGACCCGGCCAGGATTAAAGCTGCGATTGATAAACTAAAAGAATTTGAATCTGGATCGTTTGAAATCAACCAGGTCATTTTATTTAAAAGCGAGTTGCGGCCCACCGGGGCGGTTTATACCCGGGTACATCGGGTCAACTTTTAGCATTGTGTGGCAAAACATTTACGCCACTAAGACACAAAGACGCAAAGACAAATATTAACCAAAAAGTTATGCGTTTGGCTTTGTGTCTTGGAGCCTTTGTGGCAATTCGTATCAAGTGAAGAGGAGGACCTTATGACTATTTCACCGGATAAGGAAAAAGCATTAGAAACCGCAATGACGCAAGTTGAGCGCCAGTTCGGTAAAGGTTCCATTATGAAATTGGGGAGCCGTCCGGTTGTTGATGTACCGGTTATCTCGACCAGTTCGCTTGCCCTTGATAAAGCGCTGGGAATCGGGGGCTTGCCCCGCGGAAGGGTCATTGAAATTTATGGCCCCGAGGCATCCGGCAAAACCACGCTTGCGCTGCATGCGGTTGCCGAAGCCCAGAAGCAAGAAGGCATCGCCGCGTTTATCGATGCGGAACACGCCCTTGACACGGCGTATGCCAAAAAGCTCGGGGTCAATTGCGATGATCTGCTCGTTGCCCAGCCGGACACGGGTGAGCAGGCCCTTGAAATTGCGGATATGCTGGTAAGAAGCGGTGCCATAGACGTTCTGGTGATTGACTCGGTGGCCGCCCTCGTGCCGCGCGCAGAGATTGAGGGCGAGATGGGTGACTCCCATATGGGTCTTCAAGCCCGCCTGATGTCGCAAGCGATGCGCAAGCTAACCGGCGCGATCAGCAAAACCATGACATCGATTATTTTTATCAACCAGATCCGGATGAAAATCGGCGTGATGTTCGGAAACCCCGAAACCACAACCGGCGGCAATGCGCTGAAATTTTATTCCTCCGTCAGGCTCGATATCCGACGAATCGGACAGATCAAAGACGGACAGGAGGTGGTCGGAAACCGCACACGGGTTCGGGTTGTCAAAAACAAGCTGGCACCGCCATTTACCGACGCCGAATTTGACATCATGTACGGAGAAGGCATCTCAAAACCCGGAGATTTAATCGACGTGGGGGTTGAAGCCGGTATTATTGAAAAAAGCGGGTCCTGGTATTCCCATGGCGGCGAACGCATCGGGCAGGGTCGCGAAAATGTCAAAAAATTTCTAAAAGACAACCCGGATCTTTATGAATCGATGTATCTTAAAGCCCGAGAGGCATTGGGACTTTTGGGTGAAGCCAAAGCGGA
Organism: Desulfobacterales bacterium; assembly: GCA_050123755.1. Taxonomy (GTDB): domain Bacteria; phylum Desulfobacterota; class Desulfobacteria; order Desulfobacterales; family JAHEIW01; genus JAHEIW01. Next base: position 8,430 of record JASFGM010000009.1, on the reverse strand, counting down.
AGCGGAAAATATGAAAGCGGAGAAAGCCTAATTTGGAGATCGCAATGACAGGTAACGAGATTCGCAGCCAATTTTTAAACTACTTTGAAAAACACCACCATCGGGTCGTTCGCAGTTCATCCCTGGTTCCCCGGGATGATCCCACCTTGCTGTTTATCAATGCAGGCATGGTGCAGTTTAAACGCGTCTTTTTGGGTGAAGACAAAAGAGATTATGTGCGCGCGACAACGTCTCAGAAATGTGTACGCGCCGGGGGCAAGCACAATGACCTGGAGAATGTGGGCTACACCGCCCGGCATCATACCTTTTTCGAGATGCTGGGCAACTTCTCTTTTGGGGATTATTTTAAAGAGGGCGCCATCGAGTTTGCCTGGGATTTACTGACCAACGGCTATGGGCTGCCGGAAGACAAATTATACGGTTCCATTTATCTTGATGATGATGAGGCCTATGAGCTGTGGCGCAAAAACATCGGCCTGCCGGATGAGCGGATTGTAAGATTTGGGGAAGAAGACAATTTTTGGTCCATGGGCGATACCGGGCCCTGTGGCCCCTGCTCGGAAATTCTTATCGACCGCGGCGAACAATACGGGTGCGGCAAGCCGGATTGTGCTGTGGGCTGTGAGTGTGACCGCTATCTGGAAATCTGGAATCTGGTGTTTATGCAATTTAACCGGGATGCCTCCGGACAGATGACGCCGCTGCCCAAGCCCAGCATTGACACCGGAATGGGTCTTGAACGCATCGTTTCACTCATTCAGGACGTGCCGACCAATTTTGATACGGACCTTATCCAGCCGATCATTCAGGAGACCGAGCATCTGGCTGAAAAGCGCTTCGGCGAATCCCGATCAACCGATGTGGCCATGAAAGTCATTGCCGATCACAGCCGGGCGGCCGCCTTTTTGATCGGCGATGGCATCCTGCCTTCAAATGAGGGTCGCGGATATGTATTGCGCCGCATTTTGCGCCGGGCACTTCGCTACGGTCGCAACATCGGCCTGAATCGGCCGTTTCTGCATAAAACTGCAGGGGTGGTCTTTGATATCATGCAGCCCGCTTATCCCGAACTATCCGAGGCGTCTGCCTTTATCACCAATATCATTGAAAATGAAGAGGTCCGATTCCTCGAAACCCTGGACAGCGGTCTGAAGCTGCTAAATGATTCGCTCTCTGAGATTAAGGCCAAGGGTGAAACCCGGGTGCCCGGTGATGTCATCTTCAAACTCTATGACACATTTGGTTTTCCGGTGGATATCGTCCGGGATGTAGTGCGCGATGAAAACATGCGTCTCGATATGGAAGGATTTGACAACGCCATGGCCCAGCAGCGCGACAGATCCCGCTCTGTGGCCACATTTGCGACCATCAGTGATGCCTATAAAAAATTGTCGGCCGCCGGATTCAAACCGGAGTTTCGCGGTTATCAGATGCTCACTTGCGAATCAAAGGTTACGCTGATCGTTGCGGATGGCGCCGAAATTTCCGAAGCCACTACCGGCCAATCCATCGAGCTGGTGACCGAGCAAACGCCTTTTTATGCAGAGGCCGGCGGCCAGGTCGGTGATACCGGAAAAATCACCCATAAAAATTTTGAAATGGAAGTTGTGGACACGATCAAGGATCCCACCGGGCTGATCATCCACAAAGGGAATATAATTTCCGGAAAGGTAAAAAAAGGAAACAAGGTCACACTTGTTGTTGATGGCGCTAAACGCGCGGCGACCGCCTTGAATCATACGGCTACCCATATTCTGCATGCTGTGCTGCGCGAGGTGCTTGGCGAGCATGTCAAGCAGGCCGGTTCGCTGGTTGCACCGGACCGACTGCGCTTTGATTTTACACATTTTTCCCAGATCGATTCCGAAACACTGATGGATATCGAAATGCGTGTCAATCGCCGGATCCGTGCGAACGTTTCCACCCAAACGCAGGAGATGGAAGCCGAAAAGGCTTTTAAATCAGGCGCAACGGCCCTTTTTGAAGAAAAATACGGTGATCAGGTTCGGGTGGTTTCCCTGGCCGATTTCAGCAAAGAGCTTTGCGGCGGCACCCATACCGGCAAAACCGGCGACATCGGACTTTTCAAAATTGTGAGCGAGTCCAGTATTGCCTCGGGCGTTCGGCGAATCGAAGCGTTGACGGGAGAGGGGGCACTTGCGTATGTCCAGAAAACAACCCGGCTGTTGGAGGACACCGCTCATCTGGTCAAAGAAAAACCGGACGCCGTAACTTCAAAAGTCGAAAAGATATTAGGGGACTTTAAAGCGCTTGAGAAAGAGGTTGATCGCCTTAAGGCCAAAGTCGTATCCGACTCGGCCGAAGTCGGCGCCGCCGCTGTTAAATCGCTCAACAATACAAAGGTTCTGATTCAGAAGGTGTCGGTGGATAATCCCGCCGCGCTGAGAGATCTGGCAGATCGGCTCAAGGAAAAGCTAAAATCAGGTATCGTTGTGCTGGGCAGCGTTAACGGTCCCAAGGTATTTTTGATCGTCGGCGTGACCAAAGATCTTACCAAACGCTTTCACGCCGGGAATGTCATCAAAGAGATCGCTTCAACGGTGGGTGGCAGCGGCGGGGGACGGCCGGATATGGCTCAGGCCGGCGGTACGAAACCTGAAAAGCTGGATGCGGCCCTGGAAAAAGCCTACAAAGTAATCGAAAACACCTAAAAACCCCATATTTTGCCCGCTGGCTGCGTTGCAATCCGTTTCAAAATGCTCACGTACTAACGTGTACGCTCCGCTTTTGAAACGAATTGCGCCTTGCCATCGAACAAAATATGGGGTTTTTAGATTTTTTCTAGCGGTTTTTCAACACATCAATCATCGTGTAAACGGTTCCTGGGTTGCCTTCGCTGACCTTGGTGTCTAAATACGCCAGCGCATCTAATGTGCCTTTGGCATAAACGTCACGGCCGTTGACATTGTGGCTAAATTCAAAGCGGACTGTTTTGTCGCCGGAAATCAGGGCATAGGTGTGCCAGCCATGACCGGCAAGGTAATCTGCCGGAATTTTCCATTGAGAAGTCTGAATTTCAGGGTCTCGCACTTTAACAATTTGATCTTCGCTAAAGTCCAACCCCATCTGATTGAAATATCGAACCATGGCCTTTGCGGTACCGCTGGTGTCTGCTTTTCCTTTTTGATGGCTCTCTCTAATTTCTAAAGCATAGTCCCTGAAAAGATCAGGAAAGGTTTGAGCGGCATATTCCATCATGGCCTGAAAACCGACAATTTGTTTGGCCATATTCGGTGCGATAACGGCCGAAATTGATGATGCCCGGACGGTTTCTTCGAGCTGATTGCGGTCCCCTCCGGTGGTGCCCATGACAAACGGTAATTGGTGTTTACAATAAAACGCAGCATTGGCATTGACCGTCGATGGGTGGGTATAATCTACACTGAGAAAATGTCCTTGTTTTTGCGCGATTTCTTCAATGGCCTGGTCTCTCTCATCCGGCTTTAACAGGCGCACGGAGATCGCCTCGACTGTGTGTTGCGCCGCCTGAATTTCCGGGCCGGTCAGCGAATAGGGTACAAGCTCAAACCGGTTGTCGGCCATCACATGCCGGGCCACGTTTACGGCCATGTTACCCGGAATACCGTTTACCATCACCTTTATCGGTTCCATTTTACCACCTCCCTTATCGAATTGAATATTTTCGATTGACGATTGAATATCGTTGGAATTGAATATTGTCGATTGAATATTGAATATTTAAGGACCGCCTGCGGCGCATCAATTATAATAAAGATGACGGCGCATAGCGACATCCACAAATTTTCAATTTTCAATTTTCAATATTCATTTTTGTTACTCAGGTCGCTTGTCGGGCCAGATTTTGAATGCGATCATGCGCTAAGATCTTATCTGCAAGAGCGTTTAGCGCTGGCAATGTTTTGTGTTCATGTTTATTGAGATTGCGTCTGAGCGTTTGCACGGCCGCCGGAATATATTTTTCAAAATGGGCCTTTTCTTTGACGCGGCTCAAATACCCAAAGGCCCCCAGAATCTGAAGATTGCGCGTCAATCGGCAGTAGCGGTAACAGCGGCAGAAATTATCGGCATTCAGGCTCATGTCCGCTTGTAATTTTTCCAGACAGTATTTGAGCAGCCGGGTTTGGATATTCTGCGGTAATTGGACATAAGGATCAATGAGCAAGGCTGCCAGGTCGTATTGGATGGGTCCCATACGGCTGGCCTGAAAATCGATAAAATAAAATTTATCATTTTTAATCATAATATTGCGTGACTGAAAATCCCGGTGCATCAGACCCGGCAAGGCATGTTCTAAAGCCTTTTCAGCCAGAAACTCAAATTCCTTTCTATAATCTGCATACCTAATTGTTAATCCGAGATATGTATTTAGAAAAGCTTCAACAAAATAGCGGCATTCTTTTTCCAGAATCAGCGCCTTGCTGTAACTGGGAGTTTGATAGGTCCAGGTCGCATCGAATTGCTCGGCACCTATAGCGGAAAATTTTATAAGCAGCTGAATCACGGATCGGTACATGCCGATGATCTTTTCATCATTTTCGGCCTGTTGCACCGTCGTTTGCAAATCAATATTTCCAAGATCCTCTAAAAATGCGTATCCGGCGAAGGTATCCCCATCATAAATTTGCGGCACCGGCAAGTCCCGTTCGTAAAGATGCCGGCCGATGTTTACAAATGCGTCGGCCTCATTTACCCGATCGGTTTTCCGGATACCATGATCAACCAGAATCATTGACTTGCGGTCCATATTTAAACGATACCACTGCCGGTCAGACCCATCACCCTTAAGATGCTCGCGCGAAATGGGGCCGATTTGGATGTTGGGAAAGATTTGCCTGAAAACCGCGGGTGCCATGGTTTCAAATACGGCTGATTTGTACCGTTCGGCGTTACCGATATCTTTCCAATAAGATTTTTTGGAGATATAGGCCTTTATCTTTTTTCCTCTGGCAATCACACGGGTGTATGCATCAATGCTGCTGGATGGCATCTCAACAGATATAAAATCCAGGATTTCCGGATCCAGTACCTGAATGCCTGTAAACGTCAGGGCAGCGGCCAAAGGCCGAACCGCCGCATCTGAAAGTTGATGAAAGGCGCTGACAAAACCATCGGCGTCGCAGGCGACACTGTTAAACTCGGGGTCGTCCGCAAGCACCAGCGTTGCCGGATGCGAATGTTGACAGTGAAAATCGTAAACCTTTTTGAAATCGATCGTAGTGACAATGTCGGCGTTGATTACCATAAAGGGACGATGGTTCCAGAAATCGGCAACATTTTTGATGGCACCCCCGGTACCAAGGATATCGGGCTCATATCGAGTTAGGATCGGGATCGGGTAGGTATGTTGCGCGATATACGCTTCGATTTGTGCATGCCTGTGGTGGGTATTGATGATGACCGCTTTGCAACCGGCAGCGATCAGCTTGAAGATCACAATATCCAGGAGCGGTCTGCCCTGGATGGAGAATAGCGCTTTGGGGGTGTGGTTCGTGTAGGGCCGCAGCCGCGTTCCCAGGCCCGCTGCCAGGATCAATGCTTTCATATGGCATTTCTGATAATGACTGTTTGAGAAAACCAGCAGATTATCTATTTTTTAAGTTTGCAGGGCTTTCAATGATTTTTGAATGGCGTCCTTGTAGAATTTGATCTTCTCGACGTCGTCTGATCCTTTAATTCCCTGGCTGGTAAAGAACTCGACTGCATTCTGGTAACTGACTTTGGAAAGTGCTTCAGGGTGTTCAATTTCCTGTCGTTTATACATGCGGTTTGCGCTGGCTTCGATTTTTTTAATCCGTTCTTTGGCATTGATTGAGTTCTGCGAATTCTTCTGCAGGAATTTTAATACAATCTTGTAGGATTCAAAGTACGTTTTTAAGAAAATTGAAAAAAGCTTCAATTTCCGTAGGCCGGATGATGTGACATTATAGGTATCGGGTATGGTTTGGTGCGGCATTAAAATAGCGTCGTCAATAAATGTCTTGATGGCTTTGCGGACATAGTATTCGGGTGTTTGGTCAACATCATAAGCGAATTCGAATTTAAAGAAACTTTGCAGAAATTTATAATCGGAATGCAGGTCGGCAGCTGAAAATTGAAAGGCATCTTTTTCAAGGATCGCCATGGCTGTAAAAGCAGCGGGTATAAAAAATGCAATGCAATTATTTTTGTAATATTCAAGATAGGATCTGCGGGCGATGTTGATTTTATAATTTCTCTCGGAATAAGGCGTATCTTTGTCTTTTGAAACCGGTTCTACGAATTTGCTTTGTACATAAGCATCCAGCGCATGTTGAATTGCGTGCACGTGATCCAGCACCAGGGTATCCGCCAGCTTGGCATTCTGTATCGTTAAATAATTCATGTATATTTCGATAATCGACATTATTTGATCGTATGAGAACCGGTCTCTGGAACAGTTTAGAATCGCGCTGGCGACCAGTCCGTAGGCGGTGACGACAGCGGCCCGGTTGATGGAGTTGATGACTCTGTATCCCAGATTTCGACACAATTCATTTTGTTGCTTGGGTTTCATTTCTGCCAGAGGCGTGCCGAATTTTTCCAGCAGTTCACTCATCAATATGGGCTCGTTGAATTCAATGTATATTTTGCCGTAACGTCTTTTTAGAAATTTCCTGGCTTTGATCACCCCTCGAAGATTTTCAGGTTCTTTTTGCCCGCCCTCGAGTTCATGCAGGTATGACTTTTCTTCGAGAACCCGGTCATAGCCAATATAAATCGGCACGATAATCATGTCCTCACATGCGCCTTTTTTATATGCATTCAGGAGAATGGAAAGCAAACCCAGTTTGGGCATCAGCAGCTTGCCGGTTCGGCTTCGGCCGCCTTCGATAAACTGCTCGATATTAAATCCCTCTTCCAGAAGTTTATGAATATATTCAGCAAAAACTTTGGAATACAGGACCGCCCCTCGAAAGGAGCGACGGATAAAAAATGCACCACCACTCCGGAACAACGGTCCCATAGGCCAAAATGACAGATTTTTACCGGCTGCAACCAAAGGTACGGGCATATTATTATGATACAGCAGATAGGATAAAATCAGATAGTCAATATGACTTTTGTGGCAGGGTATCAGGATCAACGGCCCTTTTAATGACAGCCTTTTGATTTTATTGAGGGCGTTATTATTGATGGTGACCCCATCAAAAATGGTGCGAATAATCCACCCAACAATGGCTGAGTAGATCCTGATATAGGCCGGGTTATAGCCGGCGGCAATTTCTTCGATATATGCATCTGCCTTTTTGCGGACTTCATGTATCGGAAGCTCCCGGTTTTTCGAATACGTATCCATGAATTGTTGAAACCGTGAACCTGTTAGAATGCTTTCCTTCAGCTCTTGTCGGGTTTTGCGGACGGGACCGGTTATGCTTTGCCGATGACGGTTCAGTTGGACGAGCAGATTGCGTCGCAGCATTAATGATTGATACACAAGTGGCTGGTCTTGAATGGACTTATCTTGAAGATACGTTTTCAAATTCACCGGTTCTGAAAGCTCAAAGAAGACATTGCCGGGGTTTTTAAACAATGCGAACAAGCGCCGAATTCTCCCGGGTTTATCTTTGGGGCCAAATAAAATGTCGATAACGGTCGGAGTGGCGCGATGGGGATTTTTGCTGAAGAACATTAATTGCGGGACAACATAAATCGGTCGGTCGGTGGATTTTTGCAATTCAATTAAATATTGGATTGGGTCCGTTTGGGCTTTGACAAAGCGGCGGTAAAATCCTTTTCGACTCACCAGAGGTAGGAAGCCGGCTTTGTTTTCCAGCAGGGTTTGCCCGATATAACCACTTTTATATGGGTCGGGAAGGGCGCGCTTGCGAATAAAAAAATCAACATGGGCCACAAACATTTTTATTAAACGGGAAAGGGGCTGCCATAAGTAGACGCGATAATCAAAACCGATCTGCGGATAGGGGAGATTGCTTTGCTGGTATCGGATGTAATAAAACAGGTATTCAAAATAACTTTTAAATTTGGTTGCGTATACAATGACGGCATCGTCTTCAAGCTGTTGAAGTAAGTTGGTTTGAGCTTTATCTGTTTTGATACCGGAATAGAAAAGTTTTAGGATGAGCGCTGCAATCACACCGAGGTTCTTCGGCAGGAAACAGCTATAATGGTTGTGGGTGCCCTCGAGCACCTTATTGATCCATTTGTTCCACTTCTGGCTGAATTTTGTCGCCATCTCATCAACCCTTTTTCTTATGTTTGAATATGGCTTTTAATTTCAAATTACAGATAACGTTGATATTATTTGGATGACGACCGATATGCGTTATACGGATTTCTGAGGATGATAGTTGGAGTTTGTCTAAAAGTGGTTTCAAAACATCATCTGAGGCCCCATGGCTGCGTTGCCCCCCTAGCGCGGGATTCGCATCTGATTTTATGTATTAGTGT
>JASFGM010000008.1:0-15301 GCA_050123755.1 Desulfobacterales bacterium | reverse complement strand
GCCGCTGTCACGGTCTCCATTATGACCCTGCTGGGTCTGCCGGTGTCGACTTCCCAGGCGGCTGTCGGCGCCATTTTAGGCATCGGTTTCTTGAACAAACAGCTGAATGTTGTCGGTCTGGGTAAAGTGATTGCATGCTGGTTCGGCACCCCGATCGGCGGCCTGCTGATGGCGATCGCACTCTATAGACTGCTGGCGGTGTTATATAATCGTTGCCGAATCGATATGTTCGAATCCGACATCCTGTTGCGTCTGGCTTTGATTGTGGCCGGATCCTATGCGGCATACGCCCTGGGAGCCAACAATGTTGCCAATGTAACCGCTGTCTTTGTGGGGGCCGGGCAGTTGACTATTTTCAGTGCTTCGGTGGTGGGCGGCTTGAGCATTGCTCTGGGTATTCTGACCTTCAGCCGAAGAGTCATGGATACGGTTGGGAAAAAGCTGGTGCGCCTGGATCCCTTTGCGGCCCTTGTGGTGGTTCTGTCCGAAGGCCTTACGGTTCATTTTTATACATTTGTCGGGGTTCCGGTTTCGACGTCCCAGGCGGTGATCGGAGCCGTCCTGGGTGTGGGAGTCGTCAAAGGGATCAACACGGTCAGCCGGCGAACGCTAACCAACATTTTGATCGGATGGTTACTGACACCGGCAGTTGCCTGTTTCATCGCTGTTGCACTCTATTTTGGCGTTAATCTTCGATTTATACCTGAGTTCTGAGCAAATGGCACGGATCTTCATGCTGAATCATGATGAGATGTCGGTGATTATATTGCGAGGTAAAATATGTCTGAAAATCAAGCAAAAGTTCAACCGCTACTTTTAGGGGAATTGATTGAATCCAACGACGCGGCTCAAATCGAGGCTGTATTTGAGGAATTGCCGCCGGTAGAAATGGCCCGCATGATTTCCAGCCTCAACAAGGTCGACCATATTCATCTTCTTGAGTTACTGGGGCCGGAGAAATCCGCAAGCATAATTTCGAAAATATCCGGTCTGGGCGCGGCGAATATGGTTGCGCAACTGACTTCCGAACAGGCGGCCCCGATTGTAAATAAACTGCCACGTCAGCTGCAGGTCAAGTTTCTCAGGCGCATGAAGAAAAATAGAGTCAGCGAGATACTGCACGCCATAAAACCGCATAAAGTCAAGCAGCTCGAAAGACTCATGCGTTATCCGGAGAATACGGCCGGCGGACTGATGATCACCGAATACCTTTCTTACCCTGAAGACATGCGCGTCAGGGAGGTGCTGGATGATCTGCGTGAACACGGCGAGACCTATTCTGATTTTGATATTCAGTATGCCTATGTGGTTTCTGAAACAGGCCTTTTAAGCGGTGTGCTGCGTTTGCGGGACCTTCTCATGGCACCCCGAGACAGGGCAATCAGCGAAACGATGATCAAAACACCCCTGCATGTCAACATCAATGCCTCCCTGCGGGATTTGAAGGATTTTTTCAACCAGTATACGTTTTTGGGAGCTCCGGTAACCGACGATGAAGGCAAACTGGTCGGTGTTATCCGAAGTTCATCTGTGAGGGAGGCGGCCAACCGGCAAAACAATCAGCTTTTTTTAAAATTTGCCGGTATTGTAGGTGGTGAAGAATTTCGCAGCATGCCGCTGGTGAAACGCGCCTCGCGGCGTTTATCCTGGCTCAGCATCAATATCGTCCTGAATATTGTTGCTGCCAGCGTTATTGCGCTTTATCAGGACACCCTCGAAAAGGCCATTGTACTGGCCGTATTTTTGCCGATTATTTCCGACATGAGCGGCTGTTCAGGAAACCAGGCGGTGGCGGTTAGCATTCGTGAATTGACATTGGGGCTTGTTAGACCCCGCGAGTTAATTCGTGTTTTAAGCAAGGAATCCGCTATTGGGATTGTCAATGGAATTTTGCTGGGTGTGCTGCTCGGCGGAGCCGCACTGCTATGGAAAGGCAATCCTTATCTCGGTTTGGTTGTGGGCGTGTCACTGGCCGCAAATACGTTTGTTGCTGTAAGCTTCGGTGGCTTAGTCCCACTGATTTTAAGAGGAATGCGCACCGATCCGGCCTTGGCTTCAGGGCCACTCTTAACAACCATAACGGATATGTGCGGCTTCTTTTTTGTATTAAGTTTTGCCTCTGTGATGTTGCCTCGATTAGGAGGATAGAAGTATTGAACAATCTTGGTGGGGTTTAAGGAGCATTCAGCCTTCTGACGATTTACAGGAATAAGATAAATGAATATTCCGACACTTGCAGCACTGATAAAAGGAATTAGCGATTGGCATCTAATTGAAGACCTTTTCTTGGTTGCTATCGGCTTGTTTTCTCTTTAGGATAGGCTACCTCGTCTCTGAATTTCAAGGATATTCACTAGAATCCTAGTTGCCACAAATTCACAATCTGCTTAAAAAACGACCTAGACAACCAAATCCGCCTTCGATACTTGGATATAACTACTTTTCGCTCATTGCGTGTTTCTATGTGCCGGGCTAGAGCTGAATCCGGTACCCAATTCATTATTATCTTTATTCAATTCTTTAAAAAGCGATTTCTTATCACTAGGCGGGATGCTATGCCTGTAATGGTAATTAGCAAAAGGGTATTTAAAATTGAACAGAGGGCTAAACTGATTCCTCTTTTACAGCAACTTCGCAATCATGCAAAAAAACAGAAAGGTTTCATTTCCAGAGCAACCTATTCCAGTATGAACGATCCCGGTGAATATATAGTCATCAGTGAATGGGAAACAGTAAGCTCTTGGAGAAAATGGATGGATAAAAAAAAGACCTGGGATATCCAGGGAAAAATTGATTTACTAATCGGCGAAAAAACAGTTTTCGAAGTTTATAAACCTGAGAAATATTGAATTGGTGAGTTTGCATGCGTGTAGGCACATCATTGAGGAGATTTACTGTCTCAATAATGTGAGGCCTGAGGCCACTTGTTGAGCATAGCGCACTCGGCACTGTGGCTCATAACCGCATCAGCAACTTCTACCTTTGAGGTAGCCCCCTTTTTGCAAGCATCTGGGTTGCCCAAATAACAGCCACATGTGCTGCCTCGCAAAGCCTAAAAATCTTTTCCCGGACTTCCGACAATCTTTCAAAGCCCACTTCGACGGCTAAATCACCGCGAGCAACCATCACGCCCACCGGTGGCGAACGCAGGGTTGTGAGCAGAATTCGAGGCAAGTTTTCAAAAGCTTGACGATTTGCAATTTAAAATGATAGCAAGTTTCCCAGATTATCCCGACAGCTTTTACAAAATGATGAGGAGGCGTCATGGAAAAGCGACAGAAATTTTCGATCTGGTATGTGCTTTTAGGTGTCTGGTTTGTTTTGATTTTACAAAATTATATCACCACCATGTTTGCGGTAAAAACAATACCGTACAGCGAATTTTTAAAATTGTTGAAGGAAAATAAAGTTATCGAAGTCGCCATCAGTGCCAATCAGATCCAGGGCAAGATCAAAGGTGATGTAAATGGAAAAGAACAGATGTTCAAAACGGTAAGAGTGGATCCGGACACATCCAAACTTCTGGAACAATATGAGGTTAATTTCAAAGGCGAGATCGAATCGCGTTTTCTCGCGACCCTGCTTTCATGGGTTGTACCGGTATTTTTATTTATCGGCCTCTGGTTTTTTCTGATGAAGCGCATAGCCGGCCAGCAGCCGGGTTTTATGACCCTGGGCAAAAACAAGGCCAAGATTTACATGCAGGAAGAAATCGATGTGCACTTCGAAGATGTGGCCGGTGTGGATGAAGCCAAAGAAGAATTGATGGAAGTGGTTGAGTTCTTGTCGGAACCAGGCAAATTTACCGAGATCGGCGGTAAAATTCCCAAAGGCATTTTGCTGGTGGGTCCGCCGGGAACCGGGAAGACCATGCTGGCCAAAGCTGTGGCCGGCGAAAGCGGCGTGCCGTTTTTCAGCATGAGCGGATCGGAATTTGTAGAAATGTTTGTCGGTTTAGGTGCCGCCCGGGTCAGGGATCTGTTCGAGCAGGCCAAGCAAAAAGCCCCGTGTATCATTTTTATTGATGAACTCGATGCCCTCGGCAAGGCGCGCGGTTTTGCTACGGTGGGCGGCCATGATGAACGCGAACAGACCCTCAACCAGCTTCTGGTGGAAATGGACGGCTTTGATCCCAATGTCGGCGTTATCTTACTGGCGGCCACCAATCGGCCCGAAATACTGGATCCTGCGCTGCTGCGGCCAGGACGATTTGATCGCAATATCCTGGTGGATCGACCCGATAAAAAGGGGCGGGAAGAAATTTTAAAAGTTCATTTAAAAAACATCAAAGTTTCGAAAGATCTCGATCTTTCAGTGCTGGCCGGTATGACATCGGGTATGGTTGGAGCCGATCTGGCCAACCTGGTAAATGAGGCTGCCCTGCTGGCAGTACGAAGAAAAAAGAAAGAGGCCGGTATGGCGGAGTTCGAGGAGGCCGTGGAACGCGTAATCGCGGGGCTGGAAAAGAAAAATCGTTTGATTAATCCAAAAGAGAGAGAAATCGTCGCCTATCACGAAATGGGTCATGCGATTGTCGCATTGTCTTTGCCCGGTACCGAGCCGGTTCAAAAAATATCGATCATTCCGCGCGGCATTGCCGCACTGGGGTATACTATGCAAACCCCGACCGAAGATCGCTTCCTGATGAGCAAAACCGAACTGCTCAACAAAATCGCGACGCTCCTCGGCGGTCGGGCTGCTGAAGAAATCGTATTTGAAGACATTTCCACCGGGGCACACAATGACTTGGCTAGGGCCACCGACATTGCCCGAAGCATGGTCAAAGAATACGGCATGAGCCCAAAAGTCGGCCAGGTCTATTTTGCCCGGGAAAAAAGAAATCAGTTTCTGAACATTCCGATGGAAGGTGCAGTCGATTACAGTGAAGCCACTGCCGAGCTCATCGACAGTGAAGTCAGAGAAATTGTTAATCAACAGTATGCAAGAGCGCTGGAGACTCTTCAGCAAAAGCGGGAAGTTCTTGACAAAGGTGCCGGGCTGCTGCTGGAAAAAGAAAAAATTGAAGGAACGGAACTAAAGGCCTTGATGGGTGGAGACCAATCGCAGTCGGCAAGGGGCCACGAGAAAGGAGCTTGAATATGGCCGCAAAAAAACAGGAAAGAAGGCAACTGACAGATAAAGAATTTGAAAACATCAAAAAGGAATTGCTTGAGAGAAAAAGGCAACTGTGGCATGAAATTAGTGATGATATCGATGAGGATGTTCGCGATGAACATCAGGAATTAATCCAAGTGGCGAAAGACGGGGGAGATAGGGGGCTGGCGGCGCTAAGAGAAAGTACTGTTTTTTCATTGATAAAATTAAAAGTAGAGGAAATCGAAACGATCGAGGAAGCCCTTCAGAGAGTCGAAATCGGGAAATACGGGCGTTGCCGGGATTGCAGCCGCTGGATCAGACCTGCCCGCCTTCAGGCTCAACCATATGCCGTTCGATGCCGCGCCTGCCAAGAAAATCGGGAAAAATTAAAATGAATAAAATGAAAACATTTATCAAAACCTCCCTTGTGGGCGGTCTGGCTGTTATTCTACCTGCGGTTCTGCTTATCCTCATATTCAGGTGGCTATTCAACTGGGTAACAGATATCATTCAACCCCTGACAAATATGGTGCTGGCTAGGGGCGAATTTCAGGAATTTGTCGCCGATGCGATTGTTATCGTGATTATCCTGACGATTTGTTTTATGGTTGGAACTATCGTTAGAACAAAAGTTGGTCGGTATATTCAGGAGAATCTGGAAAACCGCATTTTACAGATCGCCCCCGGTTACCCCACCATCAAGTCAGTCGTCATGCAATTTATCGGCAAAAAAAAATCGCCGTTTTCTTCGGTGGCATTGGTGCGGCCATTTGAAAATGATACGCTGATGACGGCGTTTATTACCGATACCCATGAAAAAAACCGATCAACCGTTTTTGTACCCACGGGTCCAAATCCGACGACGGGCTTTATTTTCCACCTTCAAAAACAATTTGTCCACCCGATCGATATTTCGGTTGAGGAAGCATTCAGATCTGTCATCAGCTGTGGGGCCGGATCGGCAAATTTCCTTCAGGGCCTCGGGGAGATAAAATCAGATTAGAAGTGGTTTCGATGTCGAAAATTCGTGATAAAATCGAATTTAAATATCACCATCACCAACGCAAACGGACTTCCTGGATTGCCTGGGGGGTGCTGCGTTCAATGGTGAACGTGATTCCTCTTCTTTTGATGACCGTCCCCGGGGCGGGGATCTCACCTGCCTTTTCCAGTAAAAATCCGGCCAGCGTGGCATATTTGCCTTTGGGAAGCTGGATGCCCAGCTCTTCTTCAAGGCTGTCAACCTCGATGCGGGCGCTCACGATATAGTCTTTTTTAGAAATTTTACGTACCCATTGTACCGGTTTTTCATCGCCGTCATATTCATCTTCCATTTCCTCAACCACTTCTTCCATGATGTCTTCCATGGTTACCAGGCCGGCGGCACCTCCGAACTCATCGACAACCACTGCCACCGTATCACCGTCCTTGCGCAGATCCAGGAGCAATTCGCTGATATCTTTAGATGGGGGCACAAAGCGAACGTCTCGAATAAAAGGCTTTATGGGCTGGTGCGGTTCGACATCGAGAAGTTCCAGGGCATTGAGCACTCCCACGACTTTATCCACCCGCTCAGCATATACCGGCAAGCGGATATGGGCTTGCGCATGTGCCAGGGCAATGGCCTCACCGCAGGTGACGCCCTGTTCAATAGCGGCCACATCGATCAACGGAATCATAACTTCATAAGCCGTTGTTTCTGAAAAGCTGAAAATGCGCTGGATCATGTCCTTTTCTTCGGGCTGGATATCGCCCTGGGCGGCCGGCATCTGCAGCGTGGTAAGAATCTCCTCGCGGAGGATGAAGGGATTTTGAGTCTTTTGCCCGGAACTCCATGTGAGCAGGCGCGTTATTAGCGTGAATACAGTAAGTATGGGGTAGAACATATAGGAAAACAGGCGCAGCAGAAAAATCGCACGGGGGGTGATCGTGTTGGCGCGCTGCTGGAAAATACTTTTGGGCACGATTTCCCCGAATATCCAGATCAATGGCGCTACCAGGATAATGGCAAACCAGCTGTTTTGCTCCCCGAACAATTCGATCATTGAAGCCGTAACAATGGTTGTGTTGCTGACCACCGCGATATTGGTGCCGACCAGGGTGGTGGACAGCAACCACTCCGGCTTTTTGAGCATTTCCAGGGCCAGTTTGGCCCCGCGGGACCCTTTGGCGGCATCATGGCGGAGCTTCATCTGGTCTGCGCTGACCACCCCGATTTCTGAACCGGAAAAGAAGCCTTCCATCAGAAGGAAGATCAAAATTAAGATCAGGGTCAACAATATGTCCATGGTTTCACTATCGCCTCGTGCTTCAGGCAATTCGGTACGCCGGGCACCGGCCGGCTTTGCGGTTTATTCCTTCGCGCCCTGCTTGTGAATTGGATCCTCGGAAGAATCAGGCGGCTTTTCTTCAGGCGACGCCTCTTCCGGGATTTCTTTAAACTCCACGGTCTTAATACGGTTTTCTTCCACTTCGGTAACCCGAAACCGGAATCGGTCGATTTCGATTTTGTCGCCTTCGGGTGGAAGTTCGCCGTAATGGTGCAGTAACAGGCCGCCTATGGTTTCGCCCCATTCCTCGGAAAGATCCGAATCCATTTCCGAATTGAATTCTGCGATCGGCATACTGCCGTCCACGGCGTAACGGCCCTCGCCCAGGTCCTTGATGCTGACCTGGTGAACCTCGTCCGACGGACTGTGAATTTCACCGAAAATGCACTCCAGCAGATCTTCCATGGTGACCAGACCGGTGACACCGCCATATTCGTCAACAGTGAGGGCGATGGACAATTTGCGCTCCCGGAACGTACGGAAAAGATCGGCGGCCAATCGGGACTCCGGTACAAAATACGGTTTTCGTAAAAGTTCTTGGAGTCGACGAGTATTCCGGGAAAATTTCTCGATGTCGATTCCCAGAAGATCTCTTGCGTGCAGAATACCGCAGACATTATCCCGGTTTTCTTGGTAGAGGGGAATCTTCGTGTGGCGGGATTTGCACACCTCGGCAACGATTTCGTCCAGCGGCATATCCATGGCCAGAAAAAAGATATCGGAACGGGGGGTCATGACATCTTCCAGGGTTTTGTTGCCGAAGTCAAATATCTGTTCAATAAATTGGGCTTCAAAATGATCCAAAGCGCCTTCGCCGACCGCCTCCCGGGCGAGGATTCTGACCATATCTTCGGTGATAATATTACCGCGGGAGCGTTCCTTGCCGATAATGAGGGTAATAATCCAGTCTGCTATTTTGCGGACCACCATTCGTAACGGCTTGGTCAGCCAGGCAAAGAATTCGATGGGCCGGCTCTCAAGGCCGGCCAAAGCGACGTTGTGACGGATGGCCAAAACCTTGGGCGTGATTTCACCCACCAGGAGCAGCAACGGCACCATAATGAGAAGGTTTATCCACTTGTTCTCAGCGCCCAGTAACTTTATCACAATCGCTGCTGAGATAGCTGAAGCGGTTACATTTACAAACTCGTTGCCGATCAGAATGGTAATGATGAGTCTTCGCGGTTGGCTTAGCAGGCGCTGGATAAGGCCAATTCTGGGGTGTTGATCCCGCTGCATTTGTTCCAGTTGTACATTGCTCAGGGAAAAGAGTGAAGTTTCGGAGCTGGAAAAAAAGCCTGAAAGGCCCATCATGAGAACAAAAAGGCCGACTTCAAGCCAGAGGATATAGTCCATGATTTGATAAGTACTCGTTTTTTATCGGGTAGGTTAATTGCAAAATCGAGTTGGAAATAGGCATCAGATGTTGTCAAACTTATATAAAATTCAAATAAGTCTAAAAGACTCTTAAATTTCTATCGAATCCACAGGTGATTGTCAACTCGGTTTTGCACGAGTCCGCATAGTTCAATCAATTTACCTTTTGCTTGATTTCGGTTACATTGTTAAATAAATTGTAGCAGATTTGGGTTGGTTACAATCCATTTTCAATAGGTGGAGAAAAAAATGACAAAAAATCCGGAAAAAATGATTGTCGCTCCGATCGATGGTTCTGAGAATGCATTGAAGTCTCTGGATTATATTAACCGTATTTTTGGACCCAAACACAATTTAAAATTATCGCTGGTATACCTTGTGCCGAAGTTGCCGCCGATTCTTGTCGAAGAAGCTAGAAAAAGCCGCGGAACTATGAATCAGCTGCGGGAAATCGAGAAAAGAAACAGCCAGATGGCCGAGCGCATATTGACAGAAGCCAAAGACCGGCTGATAAATATCGGATTTAGCAAAAAAACAGTCGAAGCGGTTTTTCGTAATATAGAAGTCGGCGTTGCGCGGGACATCTGCAGTTGGGCCGAGAACAACAAAAAAGCGGATGCAATCTTCATCTCCTCACGCGGGCGCAGCCGCCTGGAGGCTTTTTTTACAGGCGAGATTGCAAATAAGGTGCTGGAATATGTAAAGCTGTGCCCGGTCTGGATGGTCAAGGGTACGGTGAGAAATAAGAATGTCCTGCTGGCTGTTGACAATTCGGAAAATGCCATGCGGGCTGTGGAGCACGCCGGTTTTATGCTTTCGGGCAGCGGCGTAAACGTAACGGTATTTCATTCAAAACGGGATCTGAGGCGTTTTGTTCCCAAAGAAGTGCTGCAAGAATTTCCGGGGGTTGAGAAATTCTGGCAAAAAAAAACCGGAGATATGGTAGCCCCTTACATGAAAAAAGCCCGTGAAATGCTCATTCAGGCAGGACTTGCTGAAAACCAAATTTCAGTGAAGCTGGTGGATGGCAGCCGCAGTGCGGCCAGCGATATTTTAAAAGAAGCCGAAGAAAATGCGATTGGTACGGTTATACTTGGCAGAAAAGGGTGTTCCAATGTCAAAGATTATTCCATGGGCAGCATCACTAAAAAGGTCCTGGACAGAGCATCGGATATGGCCGTCTGTATTGTACCTTAAAATCGCGGCTGGCCTGCGACGAGCTCAGCCGAGTCGAAGCCTCTCCCACCCCGCGGGTCGCTCCCTGTCTCTGTGCGAGCGGTTTTTAGCCGCGACAATCCGAGAGCGCATCTGTCTTTCGCAGCCATTAATTTAGGGGTTAATTTTTCTTAACTTACGCTTTGCCATGTTGACCTATATCCTATTTGCCATCGGCTTCATTTTTTTAATCAAAGGAGCGGTTTTCCTGGTTGACGGGGCTACTTCTGTTGCCAGAAGCCTGAATGTATCCGATCTGGTAGTTGGGCTAACGGTGGTTGCCTTCGGCACATCGTCGCAACAAAAATGCTTTTAATGATTGCCCGCTTGAACAAATGACCGCTCTGATTCTTATTTTCTACCGGTGGCCAGTTCATACAACAGGCCTTTTTTCGCCATCAGTTCGTCATATGATCCCATTTCTTCGATTTTGCCGGATTTCATCACACCGATTTTATCATAGCCTTTGATGATATCGAGGCGGTGGACTACGGCAATGAGCGTGCTTTTTCTCTTCCAATGGGTATCCAGCAAACTCTGGATGCGGGTTTGAGATTGATTGTCCAGCGCCGAGGTCGCTTCGTCCATGATCAAGATTTTTGGTTTTTTGAGAAAAGCCCGGGCAATGGCCAGTTTCTGGCGTTGTCCCCCGGAAAGACGGTCTCCCTTGCTGCCGACCTGAAACTGCAAACCGATTTTAACCACATTTTCCAAAAGGTCTTCTTCGACCAGCAGCTGGACGATTTGTTCATTGATATCGTCCTGGGCTTTATGGTCTTGCGTTTTCATTCTTCCAAAGAAGATATTATTCAGGATGGTATGGGAATAAATGTAATCGGATCTGCGATAAAATGAATAAACCCCAGGCGCGTCAACAGAAATTTTTTCCCTGAAACGGGTTCGCGCATCAAGAATCTTCGCCCGGAGCGGATTTGACAAGGCGACCATCTTATGCTTGGCGGGTATAAACCGCAAGGCAAGCTCGAGGAGCTTTTGGCGCTCCCCGGCGGGTAGCATTTGCGTGTCACTTATTTTTAGCTTTTCCAGCAGGACTTTGTATTTATCCAGCTCATCCGCAGTTATGGGGCTTTGTTCAAAAAATGTTTCATCGCCTGCAAGATTACCTAAAATGTCAATGGTCTTTTGACATAAGTCGGTGCCTAAATCCAGCAGCGGTTTTGTAATTTTTATCTCGTCTAAAAATTTCAAAAAATATTCATTTTTGGAAAGGTTATCTTCCTTGTATGCGTCCTGATTGGCGCTGCCGAATGTTATATTTTTTGCCGCGGTGGAATAATAAAGAAATTTTTCTTTATCAAAAAACTCAACATGTTCAGCCAGCGGTGCACTTAACCTTCGCGCCAATTTTTTACGGACCCGAATAAGATTGGGCACCAGGTTTAAGTATCTCGTGGAATCGAGCACAGCGTTAAGGCCGAAGCGCAAAACATCCGGAAAAATACCGGTCTGCTGTATGATTTCGATCATTTCATCAAGGTCCGGCAAAGCCCGGTCTTGAGCAGACCCGTTGCCCTCTTTTTGAGCCAGGCAGCTGTAAAGCAGGTTTTCTTCGATCGTGCCGTCGAAAATAAATGGCGTTTGGGAGACCAAGCCGATGTTTTGCGCAATGTCTCTTTTTGAAAGATCGACAACTTCATGATTGTCGATCAAAACGCGACCGGCAGTATATTTGAAAAGCTGCCCGATACACAGCGCCAGCGTGCTTTTACCACTGCCGGAAAAACCGACCAGCGCGACCTGCTCTCCAGGCGCAACCGAAAAATCAATGTCATCGAGTAATTTGATTCTTGCGTCTACGGTATATGAAAGGTCTTTGACTTCTATTTTGCCTTCAAGCTGATAGGGCTTGCGGCTTACAGGCTCCAGGGCAAACTCGGGCGCCGCATCGAAATATTCCATGGTGCGGCGATAACTCACCGAAGCTTCCTGATACGCCTGATAAAAGTCGATGAGTTCCCGCCAGGGGTCATAGAGTTTCTCTTGGGCGGACAAAAATGCCACCAGCGCGCCCAGCTCCAAACGGCCCTGAATGGTGAGGTATCCGCCTAGGATAAAAATCAGAAACGGGCCCAGGTTGGTAAAAAAATTATTTCCAACTTTGATCGCCTGGCGGTAGAGATGCCAGACGATCCTTATATCCATTAATCTTTTCGCCAGAGAATCAAATTTTCGGGCTTCGATGTAGTGCGCGCCGTTGGCTTGAATTTCATGAATTCCGCTCACCGCTTCGGCAATTTTGCTGGAAAGATCCCGGGCGGCATCCACCCGCTTTTTATTTTCGGCATTGGCGCGTTTTTGCAGAATCGGCACTATCAAGATCGCCAATGGGTAAATCGTAAAAGATACCATCGCCAGAAGCGGATTGAGCCAGAGCAAATATCCACCCAAACCAAGCAGGGTCAACACGCTTGTCACAGGAATACCGACGGCCATCCCTATGAAATCGCCCGCCGTAGCCAGTTCGGCCGAGAGCGACTGGACGACCATGCCGGGCTGTGTCTTTCGGAAAAATCCCAAAGGCAGCGTCAGGATGTAGCGGTACAGATCGGACCGCATGTTTTTTCCGGCCCGCTGGCCGATGACGGTCTGAAGATAACTGATCACATATTTCAATCCGCTGGCAAGCATGACGGCTGCAAGATAAAAACTGCAATAAATTAACAGTAATTCAAATGCTTTTAGCTGAATGGCCTGGTTGATGATTCGCTTTTGCATCTCCAGGGGAAAAACCCGAACGATGACAGATACGACAATTGTTACCAATAAAATTAATTGCAGCTTGAAATTGCCGCTGAAGATCCATGCGAAGAGAGATTTTTTTACGACGGTCGTTTTGGCGTCAGTCATGGTAAAATGCTCCAAATTGAGTCCTGAAAATATTTGAAGGGCTTAAAATACAAATTTGAAATTTTTGCAGATGAGCTCCAGACTATTATGCTCGTTCTTGTTTTTACGTGTTAAGAGAATTAGAGCATCAATTCAGTGCAAATGGCTCCCTTATGATAGAATGTTGCGATGAATTCTTTATAGCTCAGGAGGAGGCAAAAAATAAACATATACTTTTCTGTAAGGCACAGCCCTTGACACGGGCGCCTGTCTGATGGCAATAGATAAATCTTAGAAAGCGGGGTTGCATTCAAACAGAGCATCGGCCGGCCTGTTTATACGGCAGGCTATTTTTAAGATAGGGTCTGGAGTGATTGCCGGACGCGGATTTCGTTTTATACCGTTTTCCATAATAATGTTCCGAAATAAGGAAGTGCGGCATAAAAGAATGTACGGTTGTAGAAAAAAACGTTTGAATAGCGGAACGTTTTTTTGACAACCACTATAAATCAGCACAGAAAGGCATGCAATGAAAAAAAACATATGGTTTGTCGGCTGTTTGATTATCGTCTTAACGCCTAACATTATTTTTGGGCAAAGTGAATCGAATCGATTTTCTGATATTCAGCCTGATCTGGAGTCCGCAATTGGTAAATTGTCTACGTATATTAATATTTTTGATGACATTCAGGCCAAGATGGATGCATCCGCGAGGGCCAATCAAAATTACGGCGAACAAAAAAATATTTTTCTCTCTTCTCAATTGGCGATCACAACCATCACAGCAATACTGGAGTATAATCGTGATTTATTGATCCTTTTTGGCGATTTAAAGGAAAAGAACCGCAAGAAATTTTATGAGGTCAGAATTGAAAGCCTGGAAACCTCAATTAAACAGATCAACAATATGCATAAACAAATTCAGATTAACTATACGATTTTACCGCCTGATTTTTTTGAACAGCCGGTTGTTAACATAGAGCGTAAAATCATCATATCATCGGCCGCGTCACTGGAGAAGTGTGTTGAACTCTTAAGATCTGTCAATCGAAAATAAAAACGATCCCTAATCGGTAAGGAAATAAAAAAACATGCAAAAAAAGATTAAAAGAACCGCTAGATTTATCAAAAAGTCATCGAAAAAGGCCGGCATGTCCCCGGGAACCCTCGTGCATGTCGGAGAACAGAAGATAGACCAGGCCAGGATCAGCCTATTTAACTACGATGAGGACCGTTTGGAAGAAAAGGAATTAAAGCGCATTGAAGAATCTTTTACCTATAAAGATACTCCCCCGGTTACCTGGATTAATATCGACGGACTACATGATGTCAAGTTGATTGAAAAAGTCGGGACCCGTTTCGAAATGCATGTGCTGACCATGGAGGATATTGTAAATACCGGCCAACGGCCGAAGGTCGAGGATTTCGAAGATTACATTTATTTTGTCTTTAAAATGCTGAAGTTTGATGAAACGACCAGCCATATTACCTCCGAGCAAGTCAGCTTGATTCTGGGGCCGCATTATCTGATATCCTTCCAGGAAACTGAAGGAGATGTTTTTAATTTCGTGCGCGAGCGTATCCGCAAGGGCAGGGTGCGCATTCGCAAATCCGGGCCCGATTATCTGGCCTATGCCCTCATTGATGCAGTGGTGGACCACTATTTTTTAATCCTTGAAAAAATGGGCGAAAAAATCGAGTATTTCGAGGAACGGCTGCATGCTCAGCCGACACCGGAAATTCTACAGACCATTTATGATCTGAAAAGAGAATTGATCTATTTCCGCAAGCAGGTATGGCCGATCAGGGAGGTTTTAAATACCTGGCAAAAAATCGAATCGCCTTTGGTGCAGGAAGCCAATAGAGTATTTATCAGCGATGTGTACGATCACACGATTCAGGTGATCGATACGATCGAATCCTTCAGGGACATTATTTCAGGTATGATGGATTTATACCTGTCCACCGTCAGCAATAAAATGAATGAAGTCATGAAAGTGTTGACCATCATCGCCACTATATTTATTCCCCTGACATTTGTGGCCGGCATCTACGGGATGAATTTCAAGTTTATGCCGGAGCTGGAGTGGAAATGGTCCTACCTGGTTCTATGGGTTTTGCTGATTGTGATTTTTTGCGGAATGATTTTTTATTTCAGACGCAAAAAGTGGTTGTAGGCAAAATGCTGATAGATTAATAGCGCATGCTTGCTTAACTTAACCAGAAGATTTTTTAATAACCACACCTTCAATCCATTCAAAATCTGGTACCACTGAAGGGGGAAGCGATGAATAGCTGGCAGCAGTTTTTGCAACAGCTGGGCGTGATCGGTCCGTCCGCAGATGCGAGCCACCCGGAACGGCTGATCGGATCTTTAGTGATTTTTATCGTCGGACTGATCGTGCTGGAAATCATTTTTCGCTTGGCTAGGCGAC
>JASFGM010000007.1:0-15624 GCA_050123755.1 Desulfobacterales bacterium | reverse complement strand
TTGCAAACCGAGGTGCTCAAGAACGGATTCGTATATCAACCGGATCCCGCCAGTCAAAAAGTTTCCACCATTGGCGGCAATGTGGCTGAAAATTCGGGGGGGCCGCATTGCCTTAAATACGGCGTCACCTCAAACCATATCCAAGGTCTGGAGGTCGTCCTCAATGATGGTACGGTCATAAATACGGGCGGAAAGGCCCGCGATAACGTGGGTTATGATGTCGCCGCCCTTTTTGTCGGCAGCGAGGGTACGATCGGCCTGGTGACGAAAGCGATTCTGAAACTTGAACGCGCACCTGAAACGGTCAAGACGATGCTGGCCGTATTCGAAGCCATCGAGGACGGGGCCAACACGGTTTCTGCCATCATCGCGGAAGGCATCATCCCGGCCACCCTGGAAATGATGGACAATACCGTCATGCGGGCCGTGGAGGAGACCATAAAAGTAGGATATCCGTTGGATGCCGCCTGCGTTCTCATCATCGAGCTAGATGGCATGCCGGAAGGAATGGATGATAATGCCCGAAAAATTGTGGAAATCTGCAAGCAAAACAATGTTCGGGAGGTAAAACTGGCCAAAAATGAAGCCGAGCGAACAGTGCTCTGGGCAGGCCGCAAGGGGGCCTTTGGTTCCGTTGGTCAGGTCAGGCCCAGTTATCTTTGTTGTGATGGGACGGTTCCCCGAACAAAGCTCCCCGAGGTTCTGAGTCAGGTGATTGAAATTGGCAAAAAGTACAATCTCCCCATCGGAAATGTATTTCACGCCGGTGATGGCAATCTGCACCCCCTTATTATGTTCGACGAACGGGATGAAGACGAGCGCCAACGGGTGCTTAAAATATCGACCGAAATTTTGAAGGCCTGTGCGGATGCGGGGGGAACCATCAGCGGCGAACATGGGGTCGGAATGGAGAAGTTGAAAGAGACCGCCTTTATCTTCAATGAGTGTGACCTGGAATTCGAGCGCCAGATCAAAAGGGCCTTTGACCCCGATGACATCATAAATCCGGGCAAGATGATTCCATCGAAATAAGGAGTTTTAACGTGGTAGACGATTCAGATAAATTCAAAAGCCTCGCTGAAACTCTCGGCGAAAAGAATGTAAAAACCGAGCCGAAGATCACTGCGCAATATGCTGTGGATAATGTGCCCCCCCATGGGGTTGTATTTCCGAAAAGCACCGACCAGGTGGCCGAAGTGGTTAAATTTGCAAATCAGCAGCGCCTGGCCATCGTGGTCCGTGGAAGCGGGACCAAAATGGCCATGGGGAATCCACCTCAAAAACTGGACATGGTGGTGTGTACTTCCCGTATGAACCATATGTTGGACGTGGATACATCAAATTTGACCATGACGGTAGAAGCGGGTGTCAAGTTCAGGGACATACAGGCAAGGCTGGCAACCCAGGAAGACCGGTGTTATTTGCCTTTGGAGGACCTTGAAGCCGAAGGGGATGAGATTATCTGTTCAGACAGGTCCCACAGCGGCTGTTTTATACCCATTGATCCGCCTTACGCCGACAAGGCGACGATTGGAGGCATTATCG
Organism: Desulfobacterales bacterium; assembly: GCA_050123755.1. Classification (GTDB taxonomy): domain Bacteria; phylum Desulfobacterota; class Desulfobacteria; order Desulfobacterales; family JAHEIW01; genus JAHEIW01. The sequence goes on along the minus strand of JASFGM010000007.1, from coordinate 14,079 downwards.
CTACCAATTCCACCGGACCCAGGCGGCTGCTCTATAATCTTCCCAGGGATTGCATTATCGGGATTCGGGTAGTGGCTCCCAATGGCGATATTTTGGGATCGGGCGGAAAAACCGTAAAAAATGTTTCCGGATACGATGTCTCCAAACTGATGGTCGGCTCAATGGGGACCCTTGGCATTCTGTGTGAAATGACCATACGAATGCTGCCCCTGCCTGAAAAAATGGCAACGCTGCTGGTTTCCTTTGCTAACGTTGCCGATGCATCCGCTTTTGCCGAGGGTATTTTTGAGACCCGTCTTTTACCGGCTGCAGTTGAAATTATGAACGCTGAGGCTTACAGCCATTTGTCCCTGGACGATATTCCCGATTTCGGTTCAAAAGACTATATCGCGGCTGTGGCGCTGGAAGCGTTTGAACCGGCCGTTGCCCGAATGCGAACGGAGATACTGACCATGGCCCAAAAAAGCGGCGCCGGGGCCGATACCGTTCTTGAGGAGCAAGATCACCGATCGTTCTGGCTGGCCATGAGCAATCTTCCGGCAACGCTTGACAAAAAATTCTCCGGTCTCATAAAGGCCAAGCTGAATTACCCGCTTTCCCGCAGCAGAAACATTATTGAAACCGGGGAATCCATCTTTTCCCAGGCCAATCTTGATTACAGTGTTCAGACCCACGCCGGAAACGGTATTTGCTTTACCGGTCTGCTCATAGACCACAGGGATACTGCCGCAACGGATAAAGCGGTAGCGGCAATGGCTCAATTGCTGGGTCGCTGTCGAAAGATGGATGGCAATCTGGTCATTCAGAGTGCGCCCACGCAGGTAAAGGGCAAACTCAAGATGTGGGGAGAAATCGGTTCCGATTTTGTGGTTATGAAGCGGCTTAAGGATCGGCTGGATCCAAACGGTATTATGAGCCCGGGACGTTTTGTGGAAGGTCTTTAAAACTTCATTTAGAAGGAAGATGACGCGAATGAACATTGTGCAGCTAAAGAAATTGTCTTACGATGAGGTGGCCAAATGCAATCGGTGCGGGTTTTGCCTGCCCAGTTGTCCCACCTATTTGGTCAAAAAGGCCGAGGCCTATTCTGCCCGGGGGCGAAATGCCATCACGCGATTTGCCATCGAAAATAAGCTGGAACTGAACGAGGATACCGAAAGAGCTATTTTTACCTGCCTGGGGTGCGGTGCCTGTACAGCCGTCTGTCTGTCCAGCGTCCAGACCAAGGATCTCATCTTTCAGAACCGGGAATGTCAGGTAGATGCGGGATTTTATCCAAAAGTAGCCAAGCGTTTGGTGAAAATTCTGGAAGACAGCCACAATATCTCAGACGAAGATCAGGAGGATCGAACTGAATGGCAGGAACTCATCAAAGAACTTCCGGAGGACGCCTTTGAAAAGGAAACGGCCGAGATTGTGTTTTTCGTCGGCTGCGTGGCCTCATTCTTCCCGATGGTTCAAAAAATACCTGCCAACATGGCCAAAATCATGCAAGCCGCCGAAGTAGACTTTGCCATATTGGGGGGTGAAGAGTGGTGTTGCGGATTTCCGCTTATCGGTGCCGGTATGCCCGAAAAACTGCAAGCCATGAAAGATCATAATCTAAAGAAGGTGGCCGAGGTGGGCGCAAAGACCATCGTGTTTACCTGTCCGTCCTGCTACCATACCTGGCACCATTTTTATAAACCGGATGCCAAGCTGATGCACGCCAGCCAATTGATTTTAGAGCTGATCAAAGACAAAAAAATTGAATTCAAGAAAGACATCAAGGCGGTAGCAACCTATCACGATCCTTGCGATCTGGGCCGCAATACCGGTGTTTATGAGGAACCCAGAGAAATTATCAAAGCCATTCCCGGTCTCGAATTTGTGGAACTCCCCATGAACCGAAAATTCTCCGAATGCTGCGGCGGGGGCGGAAATGTGGAGATGACGGATCCCGACCTCTCTGCCGAAGTTGCCCAAATGAAACTCGACGCCATTAAGGCTGTCGGGGCCGATACGGTTCTGACTGCATGTCAACAGTGCGTTCGAACCATGCAAACCCGGGCCAAAAGGTCTAAAACAGATCTGGTGGTAAAAGATCTGACACAATTGGTCGTTGAGGCCATGGAATAAGAAGTTGTTTCAGAACCCCATCTGAGGCCCAATGGCGGCGTTGCCCCGCAAGCGGGATTCGCATCTGATTTTATGGGATAGGGTGCAGCACAGACCTCCGATAAATGCTCACATACCCATGTATGCTGAGAACAACGCCTTTCTCGATCGGCCTGCGCCTTGCCCTTGAACCTGATCTGAGGTTTTCAAACCACTTCTAAAAAAGATTGATCCCGGAGGGAGTTATGGACGATAAAATCGCCGAGATTATTAAAAATGCTGACGTAAAAGACTGGAAACCAATCAGCGTAGAATTCGGGGAGGAGTTTTTTGATGTTTCTGTTCCGCCCCAATGTGACGTCCTTCACATGCAAAGAATGCCTTGCCTTGCCCATTCTGCAGAAGAAATCTCAAATGCCTTAAATAATCCCATCGGATCACCGACGTTACCTGAAATCATCCAATCAAAAGGCAGGTCTGCGCCTGAATTAAGCGTTTGTGTTACCGTCTCTGATATAACACGCCCTGCGCCTTACAGTGGAGAAAATGGAATTTTGCGGCCGCTTTTTAAAATCATTGAGCAGGCAGGCGTGAAGCGGGAAAACATCGTCATTGTCATCGGCAATGGTATGCACCGGCCCAGCACCCCGGAAGAAAGGATTCAGATGTATGGCCAGGATGTGGTCGATAATTATCGAATTGTGGACCATGACTGTGAGGACATGTCTTCGCTGGTTCTTGCGGCCCACACCGAACGCGGAACCGACGTGTATTTAAACAAAATATTCTACAACGCCGATGTGAAGATCATTACGGGTCTGGTAGAAAGCCATTTTATGGCAGGGGTATCGGGTGGTAGAAAAGCGGTCTGCCCGGCTCTGGTGAACACCAAAACCATTCAGAAATTTCACAGCGTGGATTTTCTTGAACATCCCAATGCCACCAATTTGATACTTGAGGGCAACCCCTGTCATGAGGAGGCACTGGAAGTCGCCGAAACGGTCGGTGTTGATTTTATGATCAGCACAACCCTTGATAACAATTTGTGTATAACCGGAGTTTTTGCCGGGCATCTGGTTGAAGCGCACCTGGCGGCTTTTGAGGCCATGCGGGAATTTGTCCAAATACCGATTGATGCGCCCTATGATGTCGTTTTGACCAATGGGAGTTATGTGGGCAGAGACCACTATCAAAGTGTTAAAGCCGCCGTCAATGCCATGCCTGCCGTCAAGGAAAACGGCTTGATCGTTATGGTTGTCAACAACTGTGATTCCGAACCCATCGGTTCGCAGGAATATAAAACATTGTTGCATCTTTTCAAAATCTTGGGACCGGATGGATATATTTCGATTTTAAAACACCCGGACTGGATTTTTACAAAGGATCAGTGGGAGCCTGAAATGTGGGCAAAGCCCATTCGCAAAGTGGGTGAAGACGGGTTGATATATTGTGCGCCGCAAATACCCGAAGAAGACTTTAAAATAATTCCAGGCGTAAGCGGATATGAGTTTATCGAAAAAAATTCGGATTTTGATTCCATGAAGGCAAAGGCCGCAGCCATGTTTCAGAACGCTGTAACCTACGCCGGACATCATCCCAGATTCGACGGAAGAAAACCCTCTTTCGCCGTTATCGCCGAAGGTCCCTACGCAATCCCGATGGCCAAATCATAAAAAAAAAATAGGCCTATATATCTGAAGGGTCGGGGAGTTTTTCTATCCTCGTTTTTTTGACAAGCCCGCCTGGGGTTCCGCCCCCGCAAACCGCAACAATTTACACTGAGTTCCAAACAACGGCAGCAGGCCCGCTAAATACACCCCGGGGCAGCCCCAGAAGACCCAATTTCACGGCTGCGATGGTCATCGCTGCCTGTTCTGGGATAATCTAGACATTCTGGGGGCGTTGTCAAAGCCTGGGAATCATTTGTTGCGGCTTGCGGGGGCGGAACCCCAGGCGGGCCCTCTGATTTTATTTGAAAATGCCGGTGCTCGCCGCAAAATGGGTTTTAGGAAAAACTCCCCGACCCCTCATATATCTAGATCATTTTTCATTGCCGCTTCTATCCAAAAAGTTTTCGCCGGCGCCATAGATAACGCCATCCGAAAAAACTTTCCAGCTGTCAAACGCGGGGTATTTTAGATTCATTAAGTCAAGCTCGGCCGATATATATTCAAATACTGTGCTTTCAAGGGAATTTATCGCCGTCTCCAATACAATATTCCCAAACTCATCTTTGCCGGTGTTTTTATCAATCGGCGTCCGGTTTGCAATCTCATATCCCTGTCGAAAACCCAGGTCAAAGGCCCGCTTGGTTAGTTCAATATATTTATGTTCGGCCATTGATTGCTCTCTAATGAATAAATCAGATAAGTATACCACGATCTAAAAAGTTTTTAAATTCAGCAAACAATATAATCACTTACTGTGTTTTTGCATGCTGCGATGGGGTATTGACATTTGGAATCCTTCCATTTAAATTGGTTCGCCTGTCGGGAACCCAAACATTAGCTTATTTTAAGGAGGTTAAACATGTTTCTATCACTAGCCCAAAAGCGACGAAGTATTCGAAAATACCTCGACAAACAGGTCGAGGCTGAGAAAATTGATTCCATCCTGGAAGCGGTCCTGCGCGCACCAACATCCAGGGGTCGAAATTCGTGGGAATTTGTCGTTGTGACAGATCCCGTTTTGCTGGACACGCTTTCGCGTTCAAGACCGCATGGCGCAACACATCTAAAAAATGCCGTGCTGGGAATTGTGGTATTGGGTAATCCGCAAATATGTGACGTATGGATTGAGGATGCATCGATTGCGTCTATCTATATCCATCTGGCCGCAACTGCACTCGACCTCGGGAGTTGCTGGATCCAAATCAGGGACAGAGAACACAACGACACGCAAACTGCGGAAGCATATGTCGCCAAAGTACTGAACCTTCCAGCGCATCTCAAGGTTGAAACCATAATCGCCATCGGCTATCCGGCTGAGAGCAAGCCGGCCCACCCGAAGGAAGGCTTGCTCTACGATAAAGTATCGCTCAACAATTACGGCACGCCTTATCCTGCAGGCCTTTAATGCTAGAACCTATCTCAAAAATGCGTCTAAGAGCCCATGGCGGTGTTGCGAATCGGCTCAAAATGCTCACATACTACCGTATATGCTCGGAACAACGACTTTTGAGCCGCTCCGCGCCTTACCCTGATGAACACATATATTTATTAAATCAAGATGTGAAATCCCGCTTTAGCGGGGAACTCTGATCCACATTTTTGAGATAGATTCTAGTATAAAATCTTTTTCGGCAGAAAAGGGGACCTGTCTTCGATTGCGGGTATGATTGAAGCAAAACAGACGATTCTGTAAAATCTGTTTCAAAAAAAATTTCTTTTTACGAAGTTAGTTAGCCGCTTTTTTCCCGAGTTTTTGCAGTTCCCTATCAATTGCAGCATGAAATCCTTGCGGGGACGGATTTTTTAAATGCCTTCCGTTGATAAAGACTGTGGGGGTTCCTCTTACCTCGGCCCGGGCGCCATCCTGAAGATCCTGCCTGATCATTGCCGTTATCTTGGGATCGTTCATCTTTTTTTCAAATTGCGCTTGATCAAAACCCAATCCAAGGGCGATTTCACGAATCTTCAGATCACTTAACTTGTTGTAATTTTTATAAAGCTCGTCGTGGAATTCCCAGAATTTCCCCTCGCTTCCGGCAGCCAGTGCCGCGATTGCAGCTTTCATGGCGAACTTATGCTGCCTCAAAGGGAAGTTCTTAAAAACGATTTTCACATCATCCGGATATTTCTCGAGCACCTGCTCGAGTACAGGCACAAGCCTGGCACAGTACCGTCACTCAAAATCATCGAATATGGCGACCACAACAGGTGCATTTTCTGAACCTTTGAACGGAGAACCGGAAACATTGATTTCCTGGATAAAATCAAGCGTGATGACCTGTACCGACTTTTTTGGGCGACTGTTGAGAATCAGTTGGTCTCCTCTCGGGCTTACCGTAATATGGTCAAAATGTGGGCCGACATCAATTTCGTCTAAAAATGAGCCCGCTGAGGAATAAATCAGGATTTGCCCCTGATCGGTTAGCACAAAAATTCGTCTTCCATCCGGGGAAACCGCTACATCAATCGGTTCCGATTTCAATTGCAATGTTTTTTCGACATCCCATTCTACAGATGCAGCGGCAAAGCTCATCGTTATGGAACCCATTAAAATTAAACCGCTAAACAGAATAATTGTCTTCCTATTTTTAAACTGCATTCAAAAATCCTCCCTGTTTCGCTTCGTTTATTACTCTAGGCGCTTATACAGAAAGTCCAAGTTACCATAAAAGAACCCCTGTGGAAGCCGCTCCCACAACCAGCTCAACTTGTTCTTTGCAGATAACCGCGTTACTCTATTATATAACGCCAATTGTCTCAAATATCAACTTGTCTACGAATAGGGTTGAATTTGGTGTGCAGTCAAGTTAGCATACAACTTTTTTATTCGTACCTTAGTTGTAATTTTTGTGCATTTTGTGGCAAAACATTTACGCCACCAAGACACAAAGGCGCAAAGATGAATATTAACCAAAAAGTGACGCGTTTCCCTTTGTGTCTTGGTGCCTTTGTGGCAATTTGTTCCGGCGCGTCCGGGTTAGATTATTACGCAGAAAGGAGTTAAAATGGAAACTTTGCCTGTTTCTTTGAAAGAATTGGATCGCGTGGAAGTGTTGACATTGATGGACAACTTTGTGGACGTTCTTCTGGGGAATACGGAGATTGTCACCAGACCCCCTTTAGCAACAGGGAAAGAACTCCCCACCGCTACCCTGTTGGCTGAGCACGGTCTTTCCCTGCTGGTCAGGGTGCAGCGCGACGCCGAAAAGCACACGATCCTATTTGATACAGGCTATAACAGCATGAGCGTTCTCCACAATATGGAACAACTGGCCGTTGACCTTAACGAGATGGAGGCCATTGTACTGAGCCACGCCCACATGGACCATACCGGCTCTTTGTATCCTATTCTTGAGAAAATATCCGATCCGATTCCGCTGGTGATTCATCCGGATGCCTTTCTATCCCCTCGCTTTATTGAAGAAAAGGATGGAACGAAAAGAAGGTTTCCGAGAACCCTAGTAAGGGAGGAATTGAGCCAATGCAATGTAACGCTTGTTGAGAGCAAAAACCCAACCCCTATCGTGGATGAAACGATTCTGGTGACGGGTGAAGTCGAAAGGACAACAGCCTTTGAAAAGGGCATGCCCAATGCCCTAATAGAAAGAGACGGAAGCTTGCAGCGCGATCCTGTTACGGATGATCAGGCGTTGGTGATGAATTTAAAAGAAAAAGGGCTGGTGGTTATTTCAGGCTGCAGCCATGCGGGAATCGTCAATACGGTTCGCTATGCGAAAAAACTTACGGGGATCGAGAAGGTACATGCCGTATTGGGCGGTTTTCATCTCTCGGGGCCCTTTTATGAAAAGATATTAGGGCAAACCATCGATCAATTAAAAGCCCTGTCACCAGCGGTGGTTGTTCCGATGCACTGTACCGGCCGCAAGGCCATGGATCAGTTTGCCCGGGAGTTTCCATCCTCATTCGAGCTCAACAGCGTGGGATCTACAATTACTCTGAACTAAAGGCGGAATAATGAATTTTTCAGACGTCAGACCTCAGAAAACAGAGGACAGAATACCGAAGACAGAAACCCGATGCTAGAACAGAAGGATGAGACACCTTATCTGTCATCTATCCTTTGACGACTGTCTTCTGACAGCTGACTTCTGTCATCTGTTTTCTGTGCTCCTCTGTATCTTTCTGACACCCGAAACCTGAAACCTAAGATAGGACCGATCAGGGGGAAATCGCTGTGCCCCGGTAATTAAAGCACGCGGGTTTCCAGCCCGGTATATACATCGTATCCATTGCCCGAATTCTGAACCCGGCCTGTTGTAACAGAGACGGAACAGGCAGGTTCAGATTACAGCCGCCACTTACCCTTTTCCAAATCGGATTCAGTCGATTCTGCCAGCGCCGCACAGCCTCTTCGGGCGCGGTGCCGTGCTCGCAAAATATGAGTTGCCCGCCCTGCTTGAGCACACGACGCATCTCCCCGAGGGCCGGTAGAATCTCGGGAATCGAGCAGAGCGCATAGGTAACCAATATGGTATCAACACTGCCGTTATCTAACGGTATCTCTTCTGCAGCGGCCTCGATAAATTCCACATCAAATCGGGCTTGCGCCACGGCCTGCTGCGCCAGCGCCCATAATTCCTTCGATGGATCCAGTCCCCACAAATGCTGCACCTTGCCCGCAGCGTAAAACGGCAAATTAAGTCCGGACCCAATTCCAACTTCCAGTACGCGTCCTTCGGCCAGCGGCACGACTTTTTCACGCTGTTGCCTGAATCGCTTTGTACTGCAGATAAAATGCGCGGCTCTCGGCATAACATATTTTGCGTAAAATCCCATCGTTAAGATAAACTTTACTCTCTTTTTAAAAAAACACTGTTTTCCCAATGGTCAAATTGTAGCAGGGGATTTTGATTTCTGGTTGAGCAACGACTTGGCTTAGAGGAAATGAATCCGATCGCTGAGTTTTTACCCGTCAGACATTTGGTGTTTTGCTCCGCATTATTCTTTTACCCAGGCCTCAGCATCCGCTAAATTCGAAAATACCTTAAACTGTTGGGGCAGATTTTCGGCAATCTTCGTAAATGCTTCTGCCAGTTCGGACTGGGCCTCGGATTCGACAATGATTGCTGTTTTGTTTACGCTGGCATCGCTGGGGTAGTTTTCTTCAATGATATCCCGCAGTTTAGGCAAATCATCCCGGGATAAATTCCGGGGGCCTTCACGGAATACCCAGATTCTGTTTTGCCTCGGAATCCCTTCCACATAGAACAGCCTGGCAAGGCCCTTCCGTATTTCTCTAAGATCAGTCCCTTCCGCGGGTTCGACTAAAATATAATCTTCTTTTATGGTTATTTTGGGCGACATTTTTCCGATGACATTGAATTGATTTGCCTTCGTTTTGATCAGCGGAAGGTGTTTTTATACTTGACGACTTGATCTGTAAATATCATCGGGAGTCAGACAAAGTCAAGAAAATGTGCTGCAAAAAAAACCGAGGCGGGAAAATACAGAAGCGCGAAGTGCCCCAATTGTTGCCAGTAACACGGTGGACCCGTGCAATCCTATAATCTTGTGCCAAGTCCCGCCACGGCGGGATTTGGAAAACCCAATTAAGGCGTTAAATGTCCTGGCGATATTTGCGGCGGCTGTCTCACACTCACACCATCGAACACAATAGCGCCCAGCACGATGATTCCACCGATAATCGTAGGGACACTCGGTATTTCGTGGATTCCAAAAATTGGAAGGTACACCCAAAGGATACCGCCGACGATCTCTACCAGTGATAATAAAATCAGTTCCGCTGCCGGCAAAAATTTAGCGCTGATAGAATATGTAATTAAACCGGATCCAACGATAAAACCGTGCAACATGCTGAGATACACATTCCGAATCGGCATTGCCGGTGTTTCGTTACGCAAGAACAATATCAGCAAAGCGAAAAGCACACAAAGTACACCGGCAAGGGCGACGGTGGCAAATTGCGGTGTCTGCCGCCGCCATCGCAGGCTCACCGAAAAAACCGCAAATCCAAATGCCGTCACTAACGCAAGCAGATTGCCCAAAAAATTGCCGGCCCTCAATCCTTCCAGAACCATTACAAGGATGCCCAAAAGCGCGATCACCATTGCCACCCAGGTAGAATATCGCACCTTCTCTTTTAACAGCACAATGCCCAAAAAAGCTGCAACGAAAGGTGCGGCAGCCAGCATGAAAAGAGTATTGGCCACCGTCGTCATGGTGATCGACAAAATAAAACCGCTCATGGCGGTCATAAGCCCGACGGACCCTAACAGTCCCGACAGCCCGATTCTTTTAAAACGGTTTATAAAAGCAAGGCCATCACGTGCCATGAGATAGATTAGAATAACGATGGCGATGGTCAAGCCTCTGAAAAACAGGTACTGCCACTGATAACTTTGGGCCGCCTCCATGTAACGCACAATCAAAGCACCAAAGGACCAGATCGTTCCGGTAAGCGTTGCCAGAAAAAAAGCCTTTAGATAGTTGCGGTCGTTGAATTTTTGCATGCCGACATCTCTGATTTCGGGAGTCGTTGAGAAGCATTAGCGCCCAACTATCCCGGCGCGGAGGTTTCTATGCCTAATTTGAACTTAAAGCAAGTAATATTTAAATTCGAATAATAAAATTTTGAGAAAAAGGGGGGATGTTCGCTCGATGCTGAAGAGATGAGGGGAATAAAATAGAAATAATGACAACGACTTTAAGGCCTTTGCACCATCAAAGACATAGAGGTGGCGGTGTTTTCCCCGCTCCTGTTTTGGGAAAGAATTTCTTTGATAATCTCGTTTTGCTGATCTACGCCACCGCCGATTTCCACCCACTGCCCCAGCGGCACGGTCAGCTCTGTCTGGGCCGCAAAGAAGCGAACCACCGCATCTTTACGGTGGTCATAGGCGATGCGGGGAACGATCTTCAAGTGGACATTGTCGCCCACAATCGTCGGCGTCACCTCAAAGCCGCTTTCAACATTTTGCCAGGTAATTGTGCCGTCACCCGGTGCATAACGCCTGAAGAATGCTGAGCCGCGGCGGTACGGAATTTCTTTGCCTGCACGAATAAAAGCCGGACTGCCGGACATGGCAAACACGAAGGCTTCGGAGGAGCTTATTCGCCTGCGCTCACGATCGGCAACCGCAATATCGACACCGTCTCTCTTGTTCCCGCCGGTGGCAACACTCAGGTCGTCGCTTGAATACCGGCCGCGGGCCGCAGCCGCCCTTTGATTGTCTGTGGCCATAGAATGAAATCGGACCTGTATCCGGACCTGCTCAACCGGTCGATCGAACCGATCCAGGTAGGCATGCACACGCTGAATGGCTTCGGGTGTATCAACAATCACCAGTGAATTTATGCGCTCACTGAGCGTTACGGTTCCCTCCGGTGAAAGCAGACTTTGAACAACCGGCACCAGCTCCGCCGCCCGGCGATATTGAACCCGGACGACGTCGACCTCAGCGGCCGGCGAAGCACCATAAAGCATCAACGCGGCTAAAACCGGGCAGAAAAACATAAACGCCTTGAAGCTGAATATTCTTCGAAAACGCATGATCCATACCACTTTCTATTCGGTTACATCTGTAAATAATTTTATCACGCCAATGGCCCAAGATCAAATTTCAGAAACCTATCCTTTATGCCGACAAGCGGTTTGCAACACATAAGCCGGCAGTTAAACAAACGGGGCGGGCTGAAATCAGCCGGCCCCGCTTTTGGCAACCTCCTTGCTGATCAAGGGCAGTTCCCTGGTGCTTGTAAGAAATGCCGTCAGTTGGTCTGGCTCACTCCGACTGAGACCGAGAACCCGGTATCCGATATTGAGGCGGAAGCGCTGAACTCGTCCTCAGGTGCAAAATCGCTTTCGGCATTGCTGTAATAGTTATTCACTTGATTCACCACTGAGTGGCGATTTCGCTTGAAGAAAGGCCTGGGGTGACCATGCCGGTAGACCGGTCGATGTCGCCAGTGGCGGTATTTGGGCCTGAACCGGTTGGGCGCGCGCCAGGGATGGCGCCGGTGTAATTTGTGCTTGAACCTGGGGCCCGGGCGATTAAAATCACGCCTGGTGTGATGGCCCCGATCGCGGTCCCGGAAGCGGTTCCGGTCAAAATTTTTATCTGCGGGGCCATTAAATTTCTCAACGCGGCCGCCGCGATCCGGACGGCGGTCGCCGCCTCTTTCGCGCTGAGCCCATGAATTCGTTGTTAAGGCCACAATAAATCCAATCCATACAACGCTGATGATGATGATCTTTTTTTTCATGGCTTGCCTCCTTGTTTTCAAGATTGACAACCCGGTGATCCGGGTTGTTTGAACTGTATGACGCAGCCCATTTATGAAAAGTTTACAAAAAAAGGAGGCAACTCGTTGTGGAAAATTGCCCGTTGAGCGGTGAATACATACTAGAAAAGAGAAACTGTGCAAAATATTGAAGTTTAAGTTTAGAAGTGTTAAAGGCCATTTGTTTCTGTATTTTATCCATCATTTTTTGAAAGGAGATCCGGTTATGGAAGCGGAAAAATTGGATTGGAAAAATTTACCGTTTGGATATTTGAAGACGGACTGCAATATTCGCACCTATTATAAAAATGGAGCGTGGGGTAATATAGAGGCCTCTTCATCTGAGTTTATCGAAATCCATATGGCCGCGACCGCATTGCATTACGGCCAGCAGGCATTTGAGGGCATGAAGGCTTACCGGGGAAAAGATAACAAAACCCGCTTGTTTCGCTGGGAGGAAAACGCAAAACGATTGAACAGATCTGCGCAGGTGCTTCTCATGCCGGAGGTGCCTGCGGGCCATTTTAAAGAAGCCATAAATTTGGCCATCAAGAAAAATGCCCGCTTCCTGCCGCCCTACGAATCCGGTGCGGCTTTATATATTCGACCGTTGCTGGTCGGCACCGGACCGGAGGTGGGCGTCAAACCAGCAGCCGAATACCTATTCATTGTCTTTGTGACTCCCGTCGGCCCTTTATTATCAGCGGGATTTATTCCCGTGGATTTTAGCATTACGCATGAATTTGACCGCGCCGCGCCTCTGGGGACCGGTCATGTAAAAGCCGGCGGCAACTATGCGGCCGGTCTGCGCGCCATGAAAAAAGCGCAGAAGGAAGGCTATGCATCCGTTATTTTTCTGGATGCCAAAGAAAAAATTTACATCGATGAATGCGGCCCGGCCAACTTTTTTGCAATCAAGAACAATACGTACATCACCCCGCAATCCAGCTCAATATTAGCATCCATTACCAATTTGAGTCTGATGGACCTTGCCAAAGATTTTGGTATGCAAGTCGAGCAGCGGCCGATCAAGGCTGAAGAGCTGGCTACATTCGAAGAAGTGGGGGCTTGCGGTACAGGCGCCATTATTACGCCCATAAAAAAAATTGTGGATAAAAAGGCCGGCAAGGTTTACGAATACTGCCAAGACGCCAAGCCCGGGCCCATAACGCAAAGGCTTTATGATACCCTGCTGGGCATTCAATACGGAGATTTACCCGATCGGTTTGGCTGGGTTGAAATTGTGAATTAAAGAGATTCGGACTCAGCGCTGAATTTATATCCCACGCCGTAAACCGTGCGGATGATTTCCTGGCCGGGGAGCTTTTGCGCTATTTTCTTGCGCAGATTTTTGATGTGGGTGTCGATGGTGCGGTCATAGCCTTCAAAATCATACCCCTGAACCCTGTTGATGAGTTCACTCCTTGAAAACACCCGATTGGGCCGGGTCATCATGATTTTCAGCAATCCAAATTCATTGGGTGTCAGGTTTAATACCTGTTTGTCGATCATTACCTGACGGGTTTCATCATCCAGGGAAATCGAACCGACAACCAGGCTGTGCGTTCGGGGTTCGGTATGCATCCTTCTGAAAACAGCCTTGACCCGCGCAACCACTTCCCGGGGGCTGAACGGTTTGCAGATATAATCGTCCGCACCCAGTTCCAGGCCCAGGAGCCGGTCGATCTCTTCCACCCGGGCGGTAATCATAATGACGGGAACATTGGAAAATTTTCTGATCTCCCGGCATAGTTCCATCCCGTCCATTCCGGGCAACATGATATCCAGCAAAATCAAATCCGGCATGTCTTTTTTGACCTGGGAGATAACGCGGTCGCCGTCGCCCTGGATAGACGTCCGAAAGCCGGCCGCTTGCAGATAATCACAGAGCAACCGGGCGATTTTCTCTTCGTCTTCAACAATAAGAATATGTCTACTCGTCATGGGTATACCCAATAGATGATAAAAGTAGTGTGGTATATCTAAGTCCAGTTGAGCTCTTTAAACAGCACAATATTTATGGTTTCAGGTTTCGGGTGTCTGGTGTCAG
>JASFGM010000006.1:0-15864 GCA_050123755.1 Desulfobacterales bacterium | reverse complement strand
TTAGCCAAATTTTAGCCCTATTTTTCTCAGGCTCCCGAGAGATTGTCAAGCTATGCTACCCGGAAACAGGCATAATGTGACTTTCCATATTTGGTTTTGGATAGCTTAACGTAATATTCACGGTGATGGCTTTTATGATATCGGCTACCGGAGCCCACAACGCCCAGTGCGATCCCGGCCTTTTTGCGAAATAATCTTCAAGGAAACCGACAAGGGGAGCAAAGATGCCCATCTCCAAGCCACGCAGACTGACGGCAAAAGATATCTGGGTATAACTCCAGGAAAATTCCGCTGCGATGGGTTTAAAAAAGGCGGTAAAGCCAAAAAAAATAGTACCGGCGACATACAGGCCGATCAAAGAACAAGCCAGCGTAATCCACCATCCGTAAAAGACGCTCTTCATCATGAGGTAATCATAATCGATGCTATGGTTCTAAAGGAAAACACGGCCGCCACAACAAGAAAGCTCGGGCTTATTAGGGATAATATCCACTCTGGCACTACTTCTTCGCTCTACGAAAATCTTTCCATCTTTTAAAGGCCATAATTCGCTTGCTCCCATGTGATAAAGCATGGCCGTATCAAAATAATTGATTCCATTATCGATGGCATAAAGAATCTGCTTCTTGGCGCGTTCCTCATCTATTTTACCATCTCCAGGAGATCCCTTTTTCTGAGGAAGTCGCATACAACCAAACCCAAGTACCGAAAGTGCATCCCCATTCTTGGGGATTTTTCTGTAGAGCATAAGGGTCTCCTTATAATTTCTTGTCAGGAAAAAGCAGCACGTTATTTACCTTTTTCCGTATGACTTTAACAGTGCCAACATGAAATCCCATGTCCGCTCGAGGGACGGAATGAAAAGCCGCTCGGTAGGTGAATGGGGATTTTCAATGTCCGGGCCGAATGAAATCATATCCATGTCGGCATATTTTGCACCAATAACGGCGCACTCCAAACCGGCGTGGAGTGCCATAATCTCGGCTTTGCGGCCGAATAACTGTTCATAGATCGCATTGCAGCGTTTGAGGAGTGATGAGTCCATGTTGGGTGTCCAGGGTGGATATTCACTGTCGGATTGAGCTTCGGCGCCGGCCAGCGCAGCAACCGCCCGGATGCGGTGGGTGGCTTCATCCAGCCTCGATATGACCGAACTGCGCTGGCTGGTCAAAATTTTAAGGGTGTTGTCAGATATCTCCACTTTGGCCAGATTGTTGGATGTCTCTACAAGATCCTCGAAGATTGCCGACATCCCTAAAACCCCGTGGGGGATAGCCAGCAGAAGGCTGATCACCGCAGCGGTCTGTTCGGCGTTCAGGGCCAATCTAGCTTGTGGATCGGATTCCGTCGCAGTCAGGTCCACGGCGAGTGCCGGTTCGCTGGTGTCATATTCGGCTTTAACCGTCTGTTCAAATTCGGAAATACTATCATCTAAAATCGTTCTATCATTCGACCTGCAGGCAAACACAGCGAAGGCGTCTCGGGGAATTGCGTTGTGCGCAGAGCCGCCCTTGATCGTTACCAGCCGAAGATCGCAGGATGCAGCCATGCGATGCAATGCGCGCGCCAGAATAAGGTTGGCATTGGCGCGCTGCTTGTGGATGTCGATGCCTGAATGACCGCCTTTAAGACCATGGACGGATAGTTTGAAGGTGGCTGCGGCTTCCAATTTGTCTGAAAAATTCAGTGCCAGCGACACCTGGGTATGCCGACCGCCGGCACAGCCCACGGTGAACACGCCTTCGGTTTCTGAGTCGATGTTTAAAAGCACGCGGCCTTTGAGCAGCCCGGCTTCAATTTTTTTGGCGCCATTGAGTCCGGTTTCCTCATTCACCGTAAACAGCAGTTCTAACGCGGGATGAACCACCGCCGGGTCGCTCACCAATGCCATGCAAAGCGCCAGGGCAATGCCGTTGTCCGCCCCCAGGGTGGTCTGGTCCGCTCGCAGCCAGTCGCCATCATAGACATGACGGATGGGATCCTGGTCAAAATTGTGGGCTGAGTCGGGTGACTTTTCACAGACCATATCCATATGGCCCTGGATCACAACGACGGGGGCCTTTTCAAAACCGGCAGTTGCCGGGACTTTTATCAGGAGGTTGCCGGCCGGATCTTTTTTTTCCTCAAAATCATTGGCGGCCGCCCATTGTTCCAGCCAGCGGCCGATTTCTTTTTCCTTTTTTGAACAGCGCGGTATGGCATTGATCTGTTGGAAAAAGTCCAGAATTCTTTTCGTGCGTTCGTTCATTGATTTTCTCCTGACCGTTTATAATGTTAAATGCAAAAACGCATTAATAGAAGACATATTAAATTGATGATCGCTTGACAAGTCGAAATTTGCTATTTAGTATGGCCCAGTTTTGGCATGGAACCTCAAACAATGGGTATACCGCCATGAAAATTAAAGTGATCATTCCGGTCAGCACCGACAAATGGAATACCAGTGTCAACGCTGATTATGCGCAAAGTAAGCAGCCTGACACTATTGTCGAGATTGTTCACTTGCTGCATGGGCCGGAGGCCATTCAATCCGAATACGACGAGGTCCGAGCCGCCACACACGTCCTTGAGGAAGTTTCAAAAACCCCGCCCGAAAATTACGACGCAATCATCATCTACTGTTTTTCAGATCCAGGTCTTTCCGGAGCCCGAGAAATATCGACAATCCCGGTTTTGGGAATTGGTGAATCCTCACAACTTTTCACCATGGGTTTGGCAGACTGCTGCGGCATTATTACCACCCTGGGACAATCCGTGCCCCGAATTCGAAGAAAAATATGGGCGCGTGGATTTTCCAAACGATTTCTGTCGATCCTGCCCCTCGGAATTCCGGTTCTTGAATATGATCAAAAAGAAAAAGTCGTCCGCAGAGCGCTGGAAGTCGCCCGCTATATGGTAGAGCAGGAAGGTATTGAAGCGCTGATATTGGGCTGTGGCTCTCTCTTGGGAGTTAAAGTGCAGATCCAAGAAGCATTTGGCATCCCGGTGATTGAGCCGGGTTTAGTTACCTTAAAGCACGCTGAAATGCTGATCCGTTTAGGGCTATCCCAAAGTAAAAAATCTTACATGATACCATTGCCGATAAAAGAAAATTAGAAAGGAGGGGCACATGGAAGTAGAAATTGGAACAGAAATACGAGATGAGTACTTAAGTTGGGAAGTTGCCGCCGGAGCCCGCAAATTGATTGAAGATATCATGCTGGCCCAGCCGGGAGAGGGCGTGGTCATCACAGCCGATACTTCCAGCGACATGCGGGTCGTGCAGGCTACGGCCAAAGCTGCTTATACCGCCGGTGCCGTGCCTTCAACGGTAATGCATCCCACCCAGTTGGAAGGCTACCAGGAACCCCCTCCACCGGTGGCAGGTGCCATCCAAAACGCCGATGTCTGGATTGAATATGCGGTGGGCATGGTTTTTTTATCCGAAGCCTGGAAAAAAGCAATCGAAAACGGTGTCCGCTATATTTGCCTGACGGGCATGGATGTTACCATGCTGGTAAATTGCATCCAGCGGGTTCGCTACGATAAGCTGCTGGAACTTGGAAATCTCCTTCGCGATACCGTTCAGGCGGCGGATAAAGTGGAGATCTACAGCCCGGGTGGAACCGAACTGGTCGCCTATAACCAGGGCAGACTGGCGCGCCAATCCGGTAAGCTGGCTGATACCAAAGGTGAGGCCATTATGCTTGGGGGGCAGGTCTCCTGGTGCCCCATGGAAGAAACCATCAACGGAAAATTGGTTTTTGACGCCGCCCTTTATCCCCCGACCGAACTGGGCAAACTCAATGGCGCCGTGGAGCTGACACTCAAAGAGGGGGTCGTGACCGCAGTCAACGGAGGCGTCGAGGCTAAAGTCTTCGAACGCTGGCTGGCCGGTTTCAACGACCCCAATATGTACCGGCTTGCCCATTATTCACTTGGATTCAATCCCGGTGTAACCAAGCCCACGGGGAGAATCGTCGAAGACGAGCGCATCTTCGGCTGTGCCGAAATGGGAATTGGAAGCCAGGGCCCCCAGATCCGGGGCAAGACCTGGAAAGCGGCAGGGCATACGGATGGTGTCGTCCTAAATCCAACGATTATCCTGGACGGTGTTGAAATGGAACATGAGGGGGTTTACCAGATGGAAAGTATCGTCCAAAAATGTCGAGACCTCGGTGCTCCCGGCTATTAACGCGAATGCTTGCGTAAAAATGAACCGGGGACGTTTCCTTAACAAAAAGGAGGTTAGCTATGAAGAAGACAAGACATTTCAGTGTAGGAGTGTGCGCGGTTTTAATGGTTTTCGTTCTGGGTTTGGGGAGCGCATCCGCCGAATCCGCCGATACCTTGCGGGTGGCATTCACAACCGATGCCCGCACCATTGACTGTGCAACCGTAACCCGGGATTACACCGGGTATGCGTCAATCGGTGCGATTTACGACTTTTTAGTTCAATATGCCCGGGTTCCGAATGCGGATGGAACCATCGGCGTCGACACCACCAAAGTGGAACCGATGCTGGCTGAACGCTGGGAACATAATGCCGACATGTCCGAATGGACTTTCTATCTCAGAAAAGATGCCAAGTTCCACAGTGGGCGGCCGGTCAACGCCCAAGCGGTCAAGTACACCTTTGCCCGTTATCGCACGGTAAAATCAGCCGCGAATACGGTTCTCTGGCTGGCAAAGGTTACCGACAAAGGAATGGAAGTAATCGATGATTACACCCTTAAATTTAAACTGGAAGGCCCCAACCCGCTTTTGCTTGACTACCTTCAGATGTTAAGTTTAGGCATTCAGGACCCCGATGCCATCGAGGCCCACGGCGGGGTGACGGCCGGAAAACCCAATGACTGGGTTGCCAAAAACGATGTGGGCTCCGGCCCATTTAAGCTGGCTTCCTGGAAACCCGGCGTGGAACTGGTGTTTGAGCGCAACGAAGATTACTGGGGCCCCAAGCCCAAGCTCAAAAAGGTCATCTATAAAATCATCCCGGAGGAGTCCACCCGGGCCATGCTGCTGGAAAAAGAAAATATCGATATCATGTGGTGGATCGCCTCCAAGGACTACGCCATGCTCAAAGGCAAAAAAAATCTCAAGGTGATCGGACGCCCCACTATCAAGGTCAATTACATCGATATGAACCGCAATGTGCCGCCGTTTGACAATCCGAAAGTCAGACAGGCCCTGGCCTATGCCTTTCCCTATGAGCCGGTAATCAAGGATGTGCTGTACGGTCGCGCGGTCCAGATGACCAGCCCGGCATCCGAAGGCAGTCCCAGTCACACCAACGCCTACTTTCACTATAAACAGGACTTGAACAAGGCCAAACAGTTATTAAAGGAAGCCGGACACCCGGACGGGCTAAAATTTACATTTTTGCTGGGCGAAGGCCGAATCGCCAACAACAAAGAAGTGGCGGTTACCTATCAGGCCGAGTTGAAAAAAATAGGGGTCGACATGGATATTCAAGTCCTGCCCCAGGCAGCCTTTCTGGAAAAACTCAAATCCAAACAGGTCCCCATTTTTATGGTCGCCTGGACCTCCTTTGTAACGGACCCCTGGTATCAGTTCATGTTCCTGCTGGGCTCGAAGAGTTTCTGTAATTATGCCGCCATCAACGACCCGCAATTGGATGCCTGGATTAAGGAAGCCACGCCCATGGTACGCAAGGAAGACCGCTATGCCCTATCACAGAAAGTTCAAAAATATGTGGGTGAAAATGATCTGTGGATTTACATGTTCCAGCCGATTTCAGATACCGCCATGAATAAAAGCGTTTCCGGGTTTTGTCTGAATCCCGACGACCAATTCCACGTCAAAACGGTCTATAAAAAATAAGCATGAATATCGCTCAAAACAGACCAACAGTAGGTTTTTAAGCAAGATCGAAAATTATAAACCGGAGTAATGGAGCAAAATTAATTGCGGATTTTGGATTGCGGATTGCAGATTGAAATATCAAACATGTCGAGCATTCAAAATCCGAAATCCGCAATCTGCATTCCGAAATCATAGGTACTCCATTACTCCGGTATTCAAATAGGCCGCCCCCATTTTTTTACATCAACCGACATGATAATCCATGGATATTTGGCGCTATATCCTCAGACGTATCATTTATACGATCCCCACGGTATTCGGGGCCCTGATCATCATGTTCATCGTTACTCGAATTTTGCCGGGAGATCCCGTCATGATGATCCTGGGCCCGGCCCATTCTTCCCCCGAAAACATTGCAACCATGCGCGCCTTGATGGGGTTGGACCACTCCGTCCCGGTTCAATTTCTGATCTACCTGAAACAGCTCCTCAGTGGAGATCTCGGTTTTTCTTATCACACCGGCAACACGGTCGGCCATGAACTGCTGACAAGATTCCCGGCCACGTTCGAGCTGACCACTTTCGCCTTTTTTTTAATGGTCGTCATCAGTCTGCCGCTGGGATTGGTTTCCGGCTATTACCGCAATAAGACCCCGGATAATCTCATCAGCGTGTTTACGGTAATGGGCGTGTCGATGCCCACCTTCTGGCTGGGTCTTCTGCTGATCTATTTCTTTTTTTATAAGCTGGGAATTGCGCCGCCGCCCATGGGGCGTCTGTCGCCGGCGTTCGCGTTTCCTCCCGAAATTACCGGCCTTCTGCTGGTCGACACGTTAATGGCAGCTGATTTCGAAGCCTTTCTCGGGGCACTGCAGCAGCTTATTCTGCCCGGGATTACACTGGCATTTTTCAATTTGGCGATTATTGTGCGAACGTTGAAGGCCGACATGATCGAGACTCTGGAAGAAGATTATATCCGAACCGCCAAAGCCATGGGATTCGGCATTCAGCGGGTATTGATCCGGCATGCCTTTAGAAATGCATTGCTGCCGACCGTCACCATGATCGGAGCCATTTATGGGGCTCTGCTGGGAGGTGCCGTGTTGACTGAAGTGGTCTTTTCATGGCCGGGCATGGGGCTGTATGCTGTGGAATCCATTCAGTATCTGGATTATGCCGGACTACAGGGATTCATTATCTTCTATGTCATCATTTTCGCGATGGTAAACCTTTTCGTGGACATATCGTATCACTGGATCGATCCGAGAGTCAGGCTGGACTAATACACAAAAAAATTACCAATTAAACATGGCCTACGTTGATACAAATTCTTGGCGTTACAAATTCAAGCTGTTCGTTAAAAATAAGCTGGCTCTGGTAGGGCTGCTCATTCTCATGTTTGTCTTTATTCTTGTTTTTTTTGGCCCGGCTTTATCCGGATACGATCCGTTTAACGTTGACTTTTCAGTCAAGCTACGAGCGCCGTCCGCGGATCATTTTTTAGGTACCGACAACTATGGCCGGGATGTCATGAGCCGCATTTTTAGCGGTGCCCGTTACACCCTGCTGGCAGCAGTCGTATCCGTGGTCATCGGTTTGATTTTAGGAGCTCCGTTGGGAGTGATCTGCGGTTATTTTGGACGCAAGGTGGACCTAATCATCATGCGCATTATGGACATTCTGCTGGCCTTTCCACCATTAATTCTTGCCATGGCGATCGTATCCGGCTTAGGGCCGTCATTGCTCAACGCCGCCGTTGCCATCGGTATATCTTATATTCCCATTTTCGCCAGAATGGCTCGTAGTCGCGCCATCAGCGTAAAAAATATGGACTATGTTCAATCCGCAATTGCTTTGGGATCATCTCGCATACGGATTATATTGACGGATGTGCTGCCCAATTCAATGACCCCTTTGATCGTACAGGCAACCATTTACACCGGCTATGGGATCCTTTGGGTGGCGAGCCTGAGCTTTATTGGGCTCGGCGCCAAGCTTCCCATTCCAGAATGGGGTTTGATGATCGCCGAAGGCCGTCAATACATCGTCAGCGGTGAGTGGTGGATGACGGTTTTTCCCGGTTTGTTCATCATGCTGGGCGTTACCGGATTCACACTGATCGGAGACGGCATTCGAGAGGTCATCAATCCCAAACTTAGGCTAAAGTAATCAGCGATACGCTATGCAAAACACGCTTCTGGAAGTTCGTAATCTGCATACCTACTTCAAAACCGATGAAGGCATTGCCAAAGCTGTCAACGGGGTGGACCTGAAAGTACCCAAAGGGGAAACGCTGGGTTTGGTAGGAGAATCCGGTTGCGGTAAAAGCGTAACGGCACTTTCAATTATGCGCTTGGTGCCGGATCCACCGGGTAAAATTGTGAGCGGTGAAATAATTTTTGAGAGCTGCAACCTACTGCAACTGTCTGAATCTGAAATGCGTCGTATCCGCGGCAACACGATTTCCATGATTTTCCAGGAACCGATGACCGCTCTGAATCCCGTTTATCGGATTGGAGCCCAGATGGCGGAAGTCATCCAACTGCATCAAAACGTCGGCCGCAAAGAAGCCTTGAACCGGGCTTTTGATATGTTGTCCAAAGTCGGCATTCCCGATCCAAAACAACGGCTGGGGGAATACCCTCATCAAATCAGCGGTGGCATGCGCCAGCGCGTTTTGATCGCCATGGCGCTGTCAAGCCATCCCAAGATGGTTATCGCAGACGAACCCACAACAGCATTGGATGTCACCATCCAGGCCCAAATCCTGGACCTGATGAATGCGCTCACCGCAGAGCTTGAAACGTCAAATCTGCTGATTACCCACGACTTGGGGGTGGTCTTTGAAATGGCGCAATGGGTGGCCGTCATGTATGCCGGTAAAGTCGTTGAATATGCCTCGGTCGGTGACCTTTTCGGCCTTCCGCTGCACCCTTATACCATCGGTTTGATGGAATCAATCCCTCAAATCGATAAACCCGTACCTGCAAATAAAATACTCAAAACCATCCCCGGTATGGTTCCAAATTTATTTGAGTTGAAAGACGGCTGCTCCTTTCAGGACCGCTGCAACCGTGTTTTCGATCGCTGCCGCCGGGAAGAACCGATTCTTCTCGATAAAGGCTGCGGTCATCTGGTGAGGTGTTGGCTACATGAATAACCAAGCGTTACTTACTGTCCAAGGGTTAAAGAAATATTTTGCAATCGGGGGTGGATTTTTACGTGGTAAACCCATATTTCTGAAAGCCGTGGCGGGAGTTGATATAACGGTAAAACAAGGTGAGACCTTCGGCCTGGTAGGAGAATCCGGCTGTGGTAAAACCACCCTTGGGCGATGCATTCTGCGCCTCGAAGATCCCACCGAGGGTCGAATCTTTTTTGAAGATCAGGATATTCTCGCGTACGATCGGCATCAGCTTCAGGCAGCGCGAAGAAATATGCAGGTTATTTTCCAAGACCCTTATTCCTCTCTGAATCCACGTAAGAAGGTGAGCAGAATCATCGGCGAAGGTTTTGCGGTCCACAAATCGCTTTCGAAAAAAGAAAGTCGTGCGCGGGTCAGTGAATTGGCCAACCTGGTGGGGATTCGGCCGGAGCAAATCGATCGCTATCCCCACGAATTCTCCGGCGGCCAACGCCAGCGAATCTGTATTGCCCGGGCGCTGGCACTAAATCCCAAACTCATTGTCGCCGATGAACCGGTTTCAGCACTGGATGTATCCATTCAGGCGCAGATCTTAAACCTGCTGGTGGCGCTTCAAAATCAATTTTCGCTAACCTATTTGTTCATCTCGCATGACCTGAGTGTTGTCAAGCACATTTGTGATCGTGTGGCCGTCATGTATACAGGCCGAATAGTGGAATTGGCTGATAGCGTCGACCTGTTTCGCCACCCGCTTCACCCCTATACCCAGGCGTTATTATCCGCCGTACCGATTACAAAACCCATCCGGCAGAATAAACGCATCCGCCTTCACGGTGAAGTTCCCAGCCAGATTACACCCCCCAGTGGCTGTACATTCCATCCACGCTGCGCGGAAAGCAAAAACGTGTGCACTTTGAACCGGCCAGATCTAATTGAAACCAGGCAAGGTCACTGGGTTGCCTGTCACTTTTAATCGAGCATCGACAGCCATGCAAGAAAGGACTCTTTTATAATTGGGAACTGGCGATTAATGCCGCCCCGATGGCCCCGGTCACCTGGGCCTTTTCCGACACCTCAATTGCGTAACCGGTTTTTTTTTCCAATGCGTTGACCACGCCCTTATTTTTGGCCACGCCACCGGTCATCATCACCGGCGCCGTCAGGCCGATGCGACCGGCCATGGCCACCACCCGGGCGGCGATGGATTCGTGGATTCCGGCAATGATATTTTGTCGCTTTTCTCCTTTGGAGATAAGCGAAATAACTTCTGATTCCGCGAAAACGGTACACAGGCTGCTGATCTTGGCAGGTGTATCCGCCTTTAGGGAAAATTTACCGAAATTATCCAGGTCGACCTCAAGGGCTCTTGCCATGACCTCTAAAAATCGGCCGGTTCCGGCAGCGCATTTATCATTCATGGCAAAATCTTTTACGCTCCCGTTCTCGTCGACCACAATCGCCTTGCTGTCCTGACCACCGATGTCGATAATCGCGCGTACGCTCGGATTCAGAAAGCGGGCGCCAACCGCATGACAGGTAATCTCGGTTACGGCTTTATCGGCGATGGTAACACTATTCCTGCCGTAGCCGGTTGAAATAATTCTGGTCACCGCAGACGAGTTTAATCCCAATTTATCCATAATATTTTCATAGACTTTTGTTCCGGCATCCTGGGCATTATAGCCGGTCGACATGACCGTGTCCGAAATCAATTTGCCGTCTTCAACCACTGCAGCCTTGGTCGTTATGGATCCTACATCAATGCCGACGGTAATCATCTGTCCACCCTTTTTCATTATTTTCTCTTGACTCTGATACAATGTAGCTTTAATGTAGCTTTAATAAATATCATGTCAAAACGCAATATTTAAATTTAATTCATATTTTTAGGTGGTTATCGATTTTATGTAAATCAGGATCCATTAAGATTAAAAATGCGAAACATACAAGGAAAAGGCTTTTTAACGTGCCGGATGCAAAAGATTTAAATAAGAAAACAGAAGATAATGAGAAAGAAGCCGCTGCTAAAGCACCGAATAGCAAAGTGAAATTTGAAATATACGGTGAGGAAATGATCGAAAAGCGGGTCAAATCCAGTGGCAACAGCGGCAGGGTTTATCTGCCTCCGAATTGGGTCGGCCACAAGGTAAAAATCATCAGAACCGATTAACCCTTCCATCTATAAAGCATAAGGAACTAGCCCGTGGATAATTTTCAGATAAGACGGCTAAAAGTGGAGGATGCGGAAGTGATCGCCCAGATCTACGCAGCGATCACGCGGCGTCCTGTTGAACCGGATTTCAAAAGCGTTGTGGAAGAACATGCCCAGAGCGGTGAGCAAGCGTGCTTCGTCGCAGAACATCAGGGCAAGGTCGTAGGCTTTATGATCAGCTACATTATCACCGCCGGATTTGGCGAAGCGAAAAGTGCCTGGATCGCGACATTAGGCGTAGACCCAAATTTCATGGGCCAGGGGATCGGTGCCAGTCTGGCTCAAAAAATATTTAAAATTTACAAAGCTGCGGGCATTGATAACGTTTACACCACGGTCCGATGGGATTCAACCGACCTGCTTTCCTTTTTTAAAACCCTTGGATTCGACCGCAGCAATTTTATCAATCTGCGCAAGGTAATTGATTAGAAGTGGTTTCAAAACCCCATCTAAGGCCCAATGGTCGCGTTGTCCCGCGAATTGAAATGCTCACGTACTAGCGTGTACGCTCCGCTTTTAATTCACGGGACGCCTTACCCTTGAACCTGATCTGGGGCTTTGAAACAAGTTCTATAACATTCCTCCAAAATTAGCTTTTTTCAATTAAAGGCCCCGGACATTTATGCGTGCGGGGTCTTCTGTTATTTCGGCTTCTGTTCGTCAGTTTTAGCCTGTTCGTCAGCTTCAGCCTGTGCCACTGCAATGGCCGCAGCGGCAGCGGCTTTATCCGTCATTTTTTGATCAGGAGTACCGCCTGTTTCGGGTTCATCAGATTCCGGCGGCATGTAAACCGTAACGTTGCGATGGGCAAACTCGATGCCGGCTTCATGGAAGGCTTCCTGCATTAACCGATAAACTTCTTTGCGGATGATGAACTGCTGACCGGGTGCGGTTTTATATTTGATCCGCATGATCATGGCCGAGTCATCCAATTGTCTGACGCCCTGGGATTTTATTTTATCGAGCAGCTTGGGACCCAGTTCTTCATTTTGCATAATCGGTTCATATACTTTATTCTTAATGATTTTTCGGACCTTGTCTATATCGGTGTCATAGCGAACCCGAAAGTCGAGTTTCGTGATAATGTAATCCCGGCTCATATTGGTAACGATGCCGATGTCACCAAATGGAATGGTGTTCACCATCCCCCGCGGATGACGCAGTCGCAACGAGCGCAGCGAGATGTGTTCCACCATGCCTTTTGTCCCGGCGGTTTCGATGTAATCACCGACACGGAAGGCATCGTCCATCAAAAAAAACACGCCGGCAATAATGTCTTTCACAAGGGTCTGGGCCCCGAAACCGATGGCCAAACCGATGACGCCGGCGCCGGCGATCAAGGGGCCGATGTTAACGCCGATCGAGGAAAGCATGATCAAGGTTGCCATGACAATGATGACCGCCAACATGAATTTGCGCAACAACAACAAAAGCGTTCCGATGCGTGAACCGCCGGCACCGCCTTCTTCCATATCCTCATTGCTTTCCGGTATTTCTGCGGCCAATCTGCGTTGAATCATGGCGCTGATGATTTCCCAAAGCACATAGCAGATTAATACCACGATCAGGATATTAGAAGCGGCCTTGGCTACCGCGATGCCAAACTCAATATCGACGCCCCATATCTTCAGAAGGTAGAAAAAAACAAAGGCCGCCAATGCAATGCGCAGTCCGCCGCTGATAATGCGATTTATAC
The DNA here is from genome assembly GCA_050123755.1 of Desulfobacterales bacterium. Taxonomy (GTDB): domain Bacteria; phylum Desulfobacterota; class Desulfobacteria; order Desulfobacterales; family JAHEIW01; genus JAHEIW01. The sequence continues at coordinate 3,007 of JASFGM010000006.1, read as the reverse complement.
GGCGTACATCCAGATGTTTGCCAATCAGCGATTCCTCTTTTTCGGTGCTTGCTGATACAGCTTCTTCAGCTTGCTCTCCAGTTTCTTCAACGCTTTCAGCCTCTGTCCGGTCTGCAGCTGTCTCAGCGGCTGCGGAATCCGGAATTTCCGAATGGCCAAATGTCAGGCTCTGGCTGACCTCCTCGGGTCTTGCCGCTATTCCAAATGCGACGCTCAAGACCTGCCGCAGGGCCCAGTCGAGAAAGATATACAGCGAAATCAGCAGCAGGGTTTTTATTCCGGGAGCGCCGGGAAGAATTCCGCCCAGAAACTGGTTGAAAGCCGTAAAAAGCAATAAAAACAGCGCTGCGATGATCGCCGGGATGTGCCAGATTCCTGCCAGGTATGCCCGAAATCCCGTTTCAGGAAGACCCTTTGCCAGTGATTGCCGAACCTGTTCGCGCTTTTGCAGAATCATGATGATGATCATCAAAATAGCCATCAAAGCGACCAATAATGCTATGATGAGATGGTTGGCTTCACTGGCGCCTGCCACCCGGAAGATTCCGCCCGTAAACCACCCAAAGGTGATCACCGCCGCAATGGCAATCAACCAGCGGTAAAGATATACAGCCGTCCCATCATTCATCGGTAGAAACCGCAGGGCCGGCGCTTTAGGGGTCAAGAAAAATCGCAAAACCAATTGGACCGCCATGACAATTAAAAAAGCCGCCAGATAGGTTGCGACCAGCACCCGTTGGGGACCGCTGCGCTCCATAAAAATAAAAAACAGTGCCACAGTGACGATCGCAAAGATGAACATGAATAACAAATCCAGCAGGGCGCGCAGCGTCAGACCCCCGACTCTGGCTTTCATGTTTACGGATGTGGCGTTTTCGATACGGCTGTAAGTGGCGGCCGTAAACCGGCGCAAAAACCAGAGAATACCAAAGCTGACCAGGAAAACTGCGATAACACTGGCAATGGTCTTAAATGGGTCGGGTTTTTCTTGACCCTCACCCTTGCCCAGTAAGCGATAAAATTTCGGCAGGTCTTCAGGATCGGCACCGGCACCGGATTTGAGTTCGTAAAGACGCCACTGGATAAAATTGGAAATGAATTTGAATTTCTGGATTAAACCTGCCAGCCCACCGGTCTCCTCTTGGGTTTCGCCTTCAGTAAGTTCGCTTGACGCTTCTTTTTTCAGCTCTTGGATCAACAAACGTCTGACTTGGGCGTCGCTCAGGGTGGCCAGAAATGAATCGATCTGATTGCCGTCCAAATTCTCCGGGACTTGAACGGTTTCCTCAGCGGCTTTGTTCCCGCTCTTTGCCAGACCCGGGATACCGACATTTGCGGCTTGAATCGTTTGTCCGCTGAGCATAACAGTTAATATTATCAAAAAGAAAAGAAAAACTGATTTGAATAAGTTGTGAAACATAGTGCCCCCATTGAGAAATGTCTCGAAGTTTCTTGGAGCGCTCCAAATTCTGTTTGAACGCTTTTTTTCTGCGTATTTTGCAACTACCTCTCTTGTCCGATATTTGCAGGGATTGAATCGCTTGTGGCGGCTGGCTTCTGGTCAAAGGGTATCGTTAAATGGTTGATTAGTTGAATCGTCAATTCGTCAGAGGATTCAATCCATTTTAAACTATTTGACCATTCGACCCATTAACGAATCGACTAAATTCAGTAACCAGCAGCCAGGAGCCAGTGAGCAGGAGCCGGACGCTATAAAAGGTCATCCAGGTCATCCCCTCCCCCACCCGGCATCTGGCCATGCTCCCGGAGATATTTCTGGATCAGCTCACTTTCGCGCTGGGAATACATTTTATCTTCTTCATATTCAAACCAGATTGCAATATCATTGTCTTCAAGGGCCGTCAAGAGTGCTGCGCGAAGATTGTCCGTCCCCTTAATTGCCAGAACATTGTGCTGCTCATCCAGCAGCTTATACACGCCTTCAGCGGCGGGCACCTGATTGATGTTCTCTTGGTCGCAAGGAAGCCAATCTTGCGGCGGAACCGGGTTACAGCTCAGATGAAGCCGCAGATCACACTGCAGGCAGCGTTTGGCCTCCTTTACCGCCTGGTTGTCACTGTAGCCCATGGTAATTTCCCGGAAGCTTTTTATGCGGGTCGCGGCATCAAGCTCGGGCACTTTTTCCCGGGACCAGGACGCAAATCCTTCATCAGGTCCCAAATGCGCATCCGGCTTGCCGCGGGGGAATAGGACTTCATCGATATCGCCGGTGCCTCCCAGGGCTTTATCGATAGACGCAGCGGCCTGCCGGCCGTCGGCAATTGCGTGAATAATCGCACCCCCCGCCTGGGTGATATCCCCTCCGGCATAAATGCCTTTCATATCGGTCTCTAAAGAGTCCTGATTGGCCACAATCAAGCCCCGATTGATCTTTATCTGGCTGTTATCTTCCAGAAATGACAGATCGGACGCCTGGCCGAGAGCTAAAATGACCTGGTCTACCGGAATACACGCTTTGGTTTCCCTGAATTCGGGACAAAATTGACCCTGCTCATTAAATACGCAAATACATTCAACCAGATCTACACCGGTCACTTTGCCATCCTCAGTAATTACGCGATCCGGCCCCCAGGACGGCATAATCTCCACGCCTTCGGCTTGGGCTTCTTCCAGATCCCACGGACTGGCGGGCATTTCATCCAGACATTCCCGACAGGCCATTTTGACATCGCCGGCACCGCATCTGAGTGCGGTCATGGCCGCATCCACGGCAACATTGCCGCCGCCAATGACCACCACGTTTTCCTTAAGCTCGATTTTTTCGCCTGCGGCCACCCGGCGCAAAAATTCTACACCCCAGAGCACATCGGGAACATTGCAGCCTTCCAGGGGGATACGACAGCTGTCTTGAGCACCGACACCTAAAAAGACGGCATCGTAGCCGTCATTGGTCAGCTGATCCAGCGTAGTGTCTTGGCCCAGTACCCAGCCGGATCTCAGATCGATTCCGAGGTCTAAAATCTCATTTACTTCCGTGTCCAAAACT
>JASFGM010000005.1:0-15979 GCA_050123755.1 Desulfobacterales bacterium | reverse complement strand
GCCCTAAAAGAGTTTAAAAAAGCAGATTTGCTGGGACAGGATGCATCGGAATATATTACAAAAATTATAAAACGCCGACCGGCCAAAGCGTCGTAATGACTCCGGCGGAGGGGCTTGACACGCCATTTTTTTCTTGTTTACTTTATCTGCACGGTCCCATGTGCTATGCTTTTGGAGCCAATCAACGGCTTGATTTTAAGGCATTGATGCTTATTTTTTCTAGTTAATTTACCACAGAGGGCACAGAGAACACAGAGATTAAATCCAGTTTGGCGCTTTGATCCCTTGACTCGGCTACAAAGCCTCAGGAGAACTCAATATGCCGATTTACGAATACCATTGTAAAAACTGCGATCAGGATTTTGAATACCTGGTCTTTGGAAGCGAGAAACCGAATTGCCCATCATGCAAAGGCAAAGAGGTTTCCAAATTGATGTCCTCTTGTGGATTTATCTCTAAAGGCAACAGCGGTGAAACGGTGTCCAGTTCCGCCGGGGCATCCTCATGTAGCGGTTGTGCAGCATCCAGTTGCGCCGGCTGTAGTCACTAGCCCCAGATGAACGATCCCATCAAAATCGGAACCCGTGGCAGCAAACTGGCCTTATGGCAGGCAAACTGGGTCAAGTGCGTTCTTGAAGAAAAATTTCCGCCACAAACTATCGAGCTTATCATTATTAAAACCCGGGGAGATAAAATTCTCGATGTGCCCCTTGCGAAAGTGGGCGGCAAGGGGCTTTTTGTAAAAGAAATCGAACATGCTTTGCTGACACGGCGTATCGATATCGCGGTACACAGCATGAAGGATATGCCGGCTGAAATTCCGGATGGATTGTGTATCGGAGCTGTCCCTGAACGTGAAGACCCATCCGATGTATTCATATCTCGAAGTGGACTGGGATTTGACGAAATTGATTCCGGCAGCATCATCGGCACCAGCAGTCTGCGGCGTGGCGCTCAATTGCGCTATGCAAGGCCGGATATGGTTATTCAACCTTTACGCGGCAATCTTGATACACGACTCAAAAAGCTGGAAATCGAAAATTATGATGCCATTGTACTTGCAGCTGCAGGTGTAAAACGGCTGAATCTTGAACATAAAATTAGCGAATATCTGAATCCGGACATCGTACTGCCTGCGATTGGCCAGGGGGCTTTGTGTATCGAAATTCGAAACGACGATTCCACCGTCGGGCCCCTGGTGGAATCACTTGATCATGCGCCCACCCGGATTGCCGTCAAAGGAGAACGTGCTTTTCTCAACCGGCTCGAGGGCGGCTGCCAGGTCCCGATCGCCGGACACGGTAAAATCAGTCAAGATCAATTTATCCTGACCGGACTGGTCGCTGAGGTCGATGGCAGCCAATTGATCAAAGCGGAAATGAGCGGTCCAATGGATTCATCTGAAGCAATCGGCATCGATCTGGCTGAAGAACTGCTTGCTAAAGGAGCAGACAAAATTTTGACAAAACTCAAATCGATACCACCCGAGGATTATGAAAGCTAAAGTATATCTGGTGGGGGCCGGACCGGGAGATCCCGGCTTAATCACGGTAAAGGGCAAAGAATGTATCCAAACCGCCGATGTTATCATCTACGATTACCTGGCCTCCCCTGTCCTGTTAAAATATGCCCGCAAATCCGCCGAACTCATCTATGTCGGTAAGAAAGGCGGCGACCATACCCTTTCCCAGGACCAGATCAACGACCTGATTGTGGAGAAAGCCAAAACCGGCGCCATTGTAACCCGTCTGAAAGGCGGAGATCCGTTTATCTTCGGCCGCGGCGGCGAAGAAGCCGAGGTGCTCTATAAGGCGGGTCTATCTTTTGAGATTGTACCCGGAGTTACTTCAGCAATCGCGGCACCGGCTTATGCCGGTATTCCGCTAACCCATCGGAAGTTAACCTCCACTGTGGCCTTTGTTACCGGCCATGAAGATCCTAAAAAGGAAGAAACCCGCATTAACTGGTCCGCTCTGGCAACCGGAATCGGAACCCTGGTTTTTTTCATGGGCGTCAAAAATCTGCCCGAAATTGCACGCCAATTGATGGATCACGGCAAATCACCGGATACGCCGACCGCGCTGGTTCGATGGGGCACGACCCCCGGCCAGGTAACGCTATCGGGCACATTGGACACGATTGTCGCAAAAGTCCGGGCCGCCGGGTTGAAGGCACCGGCCCTCATCGTGGTTGGAGATGTCGTCAATTTGCGACCGACGTTGAAATGGTTTGAGAAGCGGCCGCTTCTGGGCAAGCGAATTGTGGTTACCCGTGCAAGGCTGCAGGCCAGCGATTTGGTCAAGCGGCTTTCCGATCTTGGGGCTGAATGCCTTGAGTTTCCGACCATCGAAATCATGCCCCCCCAAGATCCCGAACCCTTGCAGCAGGCCATAGAGAATCTAAGCGCGTATGATTGGATTGTATTTACCAGCGTAAACGGTGTTATTTATTTCTTTGAGCAACTGTTTGCTGCCGGTAAAGATGTCCGCGCGCTAAGCCACATGCAAACGGCGACGATCGGTCCGGCAACCGCCGAACAGCTGCTTGCATTCGGGTTGACCAGCGACATTGTCCCCGATACCTATCGGGCCGAGTCCGTGGTGGCTGCATTTAAAGAATTAAATTTGAAAGCAAAGAAAATACTGCTGCCCCGCGCCAGGGAGGCCCGACCGATTTTGCCGGTTGAGTTGGCTAAAATGGGGGCGCAGGTAGATGAAATCCCCGCCTATGAGACCCTGACTGTAACTGAAAATGCCGGCGATCTCGTCCAGGCGCTCGAAGACAAAGGCGTTGATTTGATCACCTTCACCAGCTCATCCACGGTCAAAAATTTCAAGGCGCTGCTGCCAACCGCTAACTTTCAGAAGCTAATCCAAGGGGTCCTCATCGCCAGTATCGGCCCCATTACCACCGATACGGCTAAAAAACTGGATTTCGATGTTCACATCAGCGCCGAATCGTTTACCATCCCGGGGCTTGTAGATGCCATCCTGCAATACTATCAAAAAGACAAAAATTTGATTATTTAAGAATACGCGAACAAGAAAAGGCGAATAATTAATAGTTAAGATGTGACCCCCATTCACCCATTCACAGAGACGGCAAAATTGGAAACCTTCACAGAACCTAAAGAATTGGTGAAAAATCCGCATTACCAGGATCAGCGCAAGTATATTCTGACCGGTCTTAGCGATGAAATGATTGATGCCCCTATCATCGATCTCATCAACGGCTTTAACAAAATGTCTTATTGTTTCAGCATGCAGAGTTGCTACGGACATTTTGTTTACAGCGATCGAAAGGACCCATATAACTTTGAGCCTTTGCCAATTAGCGATACCATTGACAGGGTTGAATACAGGATCGCCTACATCTGCCTTTGTATTGAGAATAGTGATTTGGGTAGGAGGTTGCTTGAGGCGCTGAATGGAATAACGGCTATCGATCCGGAAAACATCCAGTTCTGTTGTGCAGAGTGGTTTTGGAAAAGGCAGGTTAATTCTTATGCACTGCAGGTTCAACCGGACAGGTTCAAATATAAAGACGAAGCTATACTTGATTATAGAGAAGCATTGCAAATAGAAAAAATACGAAATGAGTTCTTTATTCAACTCCAGGAAATACCTTTGATGAAGGGAAAATCTGATGAGAGACTCCAGAACGACCCGGGAGAAATGGTTTGAGCAGCGGGATGACCTCACCGGCGAACATGCCTTGGGTGATGCCGGACAGATCATCTTCGCTTTGCTTTTTTTCGGGATATGGATCGCCGATTCGTTTTTTTTAAAATACACCACACCACTTAATGATATCGTTCCCGCACTGATAAGGAAACCGATCGGGATTGTGCTTCTATGTTTGTCAGCCTATTGTGCCTGGTCCGGACTGAGAATTGTTTTTGGCGAAGTGCGGCAAACACCGTCTGTTATCCGTAAAGGTGTTTTCGGTGTGGTGCGGCACCCCATCTATCTGAGCGAAGTGCTGCTGTATTTAGGCCTTTTGATGCTGAACATGTCGTTGGCGGCAGCCGGTGTGTGGCTGGGCGCTACAGTTTTTTTGTATTATTTATCCCAATACGAAGAGAGGTTGTTACTGAAACGCTTTGGTGATGACTACCGATCATACATGCGCGACGTCGGCATGTGGGCACCACGATTACGAAGGAAATAAATCCTTTGAGGTATTGACCTTGTTATGGATTTTGGTGTAACTTTGAGTGTTTTGGTGTATTTTAGGAATATCCATTTTTGCCGATTCCACCGAATCTCTGCGCCGGCTGACCTGAATTTTAAAGCCAAATTCCGCTAAGCGTGCTGTTTGCGGAAATAATTGCGACTTTTAAGAGAAACCGCCGTCATTAAGACCGGGTAAGGTGCGGTATGGACAATTTTCTCCAACAATTACCGAAGCTTGTCAATGAGATCAAAACGCTCAAAGAGGTAATTATTACCAACATCGTATTGATCGGCCAGACACCTGCGCCGACATTTAAGGAGAAAAGGCGCAGCAAAATTTTCATGGAACGCTTGGCCGAATTCCAGGTCGATGAAGTTACCACCGATGGATATCGCAATCCGATCGGAATCATCCGAGGAACCGATGCCAGCAAGCCGCCCATTTTTGTTCTGGCCCACCTGGACACATTCTATGAAAAAGATCTGGCTGTAAATTATGTCATTAAAAAACATACCATCACCGGGCCCGGTATTTTAGACAATTCCCTCGGTGTGGGGGTGGTAACATCACTGCCGGCTATATTTAAAAAATTGGATCTCCGATTTGAGTCCGACATCGTATTGGCCGGCACCATTCAATCCATCGGCAAAGGCAACCTGCGGGGCGTCAGACATCTTTTAAAAACCTGGCCGACCCCCATCAGGGGCGGCATCTGCGTCGAAGGTATCGAACTGGGCAGATTAAATTATTATTCGGACGGCATGATCCGGGGCGAAATTGGGTGCAGCATTTCCGAGGAAAGGGGTAACCTGGATGAATATACGCCCAATGCCATTATCATTTTAAACGAGGTGATCAATCAAATTATGAGTCTGAAAATGCCCCAGAGACCCCGTTCGCGAATCGTGATCGGCAAAATATCAGGCGGCGCCAACCATGGCAAAATTGCGCACGAGGGAAACATCGGATTTGAAATACGCAGTGACTCCTATAGAATGGTCAAGAAAATTTTCGGCGATATCAAAGACATCGTTGAGGGCCTCAGCCACGAATATGAGGTCGATCTCAATTTAAGAACCATCAGTAACTTAAGAGCTTCACGTTTGAAGTATACGCATCCATTGGTGAAAAATACTGCTGCAGTTCTGGAAACTTTAGGGATAAAACCGTTTAGCAAATCTACGGAATCTTCCCTGTCTATTTTCCTTTCTAACAGAATACCGGCAGTCACGCTCGGAATCACTCATGGTGTCGATCATTATAAAGAAAAGGCCACCATGGAAATTGAACCGATGTTTCAAGGGATCGCCCAGATCATCGGTGTCATAAAGGCGATCGACAGTGGGGTGTGTGATGAACAGCAATTGGCTTGAAAAAAACACCTTTCATTATTCAGATTTTAAGGATCTTAGTCGGCTGGTCGAAGAGAAGGCCAAAAAGAACCTTAAAATTTCTTTGTGTCTGCCGACCCTCAATGAAGAAAAAACCATTGCCAAAGAAATTATCATTTTGAAGTCGGAACTAATGACCCGCTATCCGCTGTTGGATGAAATTGTGGTAGTGGATTCAGGCTCAACAGATAGAACCACCGAAATTGCGCGCGCATACGGCGCCGATGTATATGATGCTGCCGGAATTTTGCCGCACCTGGAACAATTTAAAGGCAAAGGCGAAAACCTCTGGAAAGCCCTTTATATCACCCATGGCGATATCATCATTTATCTGGATGCGGATATCAAAAATATTCATCACCGCTTCGCCTACGGGTTGCTCGGTCCGCTCCTGATATACAATCACATCAAATTCGTTAAAGCATTTTACGATCGACCGATTTCGATCGGTAAAAACAAGTTGCGACCCACCGGCGGCGGCCGCGTCACCGAACTGGTCATCCGACCGCTATTTTCACTGTTTTTCCCGGAACTGACCCAGCTACTTCAGCCTCTTTCCGGAGAATATGCCGGTTTCAGAGAAGTATTTGAACGCATACCATTTCCAATCGGTTACGGTGTTGAAACCAGCATGAACATGGATATCTATGAAAAGTGGGGATTGGATGTCATCGCCCAGGTAGATCTGGACCGCCGGATCCATCGCAACCAGGATACAAAGGCACTGGGGCGCATGGCCTTTGCCATCTTAAAGACATTTATCAATCGCAAAATACGGCTGGGATTAATCGATCTCAGAGAAGACCTTTTTGATGAAATGATCCAGTACAATCTCGTTAATAACAAATATGAGCCGGATATTTTTAAAATTGAAGGCCAGGAACGGCCACCCATGATCGAGATCCCTGAATACCGTGAAAAGTTTAAAATTGAACAGGCGCACACTCAAAAGCTGCAAGAGGCCTAAAACCGACGCTGCCTGAATTCTGCTGGAAAGGGAAATTTGAACTGTGAACCATTCAAAGCTCATCGACAATTGCAACCGCCATCTTAATTATCTGCGCATATCTATTACCGACCGCTGCAACCTGCGCTGTCGCTATTGCGTGCCGAAAGATTTGATCCCCAAGCTTTCTCATCATGAGATATTAACCTATGAAGAAATTTTGCGGGTTGTCCGAATAGCCACCCGCCTGGGGATATCCAAAGTTCGCGTAACCGGCGGCGAGCCTTTGGTTCGAAAAGGTGTCTACGATTTCTTAAGGGAACTGGCAGCGACTGAAGGCCTTAAGGATGTGTCGTTGACGACAAACGGCGTCCTTTTAAAGGATAATCTCGTTAAAATTCAATCTGCCGGCATTTCAAGAATTAATGTCAGCCTGGATACATTGTACCGTAACAAATATCTTGAAATAACAGGTTACGATGATTTTGATCGCGTCTGGCAGGGAATCGAGAAAGCCCATGAAATGGGATTTTATCCGATAAAGCTGAATGTTGTGGCCCTGGACGGGGTCAATGACGATGAGCTTGTTGAGATGGCGCGCTTATCATTTCGATATCCCTTTCATGTTCGCTTTATCGAATACATGCCGATTGGCCAGTCCGATTTCAATACGACTTCCCTCCTGTTGGCCCCTGAAATAAAAGACCGTATCAGTGCCATTGGAAATCTGACCCCGGTTCAAGGCATCGAACATGACGGACCTGCCCAGCGTTATAAATTCGAAGGTGCAAAAGGTGAAGTCGGATTTATTCCCGCCCTAAGCCAACATTTCTGCAATAAATGCAATCGACTTAGACTGACTGCAAGCGGCCATTTAAGGCCCTGTCTTTTAGCGGATCATCAGGAAGATTTAAAAGGTCCCCTCAGAAAGGGCTGCTCCGATCAAGAATTAGCAAACATTTTTTTCACGGCAGTACAGCATAAGCCCTCTGACCACAATCTGGCTGCCAAAAATCCAACACGAATCTGCAGTCAGATGCGCGCCATCGGCGGGTGATAAAAAAGCCCGAACCGCAGCAGTGGGAGGCTACATTTACTCGCGCACATTTAAAGGATGCGGTCCGGGCCGAAATAGGAAAAGCCTGCATTGATCGCGGAAAAATTAAGACACCACAAGGTATCAGGCTTATAAAAGCAGGCAAATAACAAACCCACTCCAACAGGTCAAGACTTTTTTTGATAAAATCGGTTTTTTATTTAAGCCGATGTCACTGTCGCGCTAACGTATTAGAAGTTGTTTCAAAACCTCAGATCAGGTTCAAGGGCAAGGCGTCCCGCGGATTGGAAGCAGAGCGTACACGTTAGTACGTGAGCATTTCAATTCGCGGGAGGATGCACCTTAATACAATAAGATCGATGCTGAATCAGGCTCTGCGTGACAACGCAGCCATTGGGCCTTAGATGGGGTTTTGAAACCACTTCTAACCATTTTTCAGATATGGAGGGCTCCATGGAAATCAAAACCGTTACAATCGAAAATCCGGACGGATTAAACCTGATTTTGGGTCAATCTCATTTTATTAAAACCGTCGAAGACGTCTATGAGATTATGGTAACGACGGTCCCCATGGCAAAATTTGCGCTGGCATTCTGTGAAGCCTCCGATAAGTGCCTGGTGCGACACGCCGGCACGGATGATCAACTGCTGGAATTGGCAAAAAAGAACGCTTTTAACCTGTCTGCCGGGCACAGCTTTATCATATTTATGAAAGACATGTTCCCTATCAATGTCTTAAATGCCATAAAAAGTGTGCCTGAGGTGTGTCGAATTTTTTGCGCCACCGCCAACCCGGTGGAGGTCATTGTTGCCGAAACGGACCTTGGACGCGGAATCCTGGGGGTGATCGACGGATTCAAATCCAAAGAGATTGAAACCGAAGAAGATGTTCGGATTCGCAAAGATTTTCTTAGAAAGATCGGATATAAGCAGTAAGCTTTACAATATAAAAGTTTTTCAATTTTTCTTTGACATCAGGACCGGATTGTTTTATTTAAGCGCTTAACTGATCGGTTCAGACCTTCACCATCGTTCTGGTTTATCGTCATTTTACGTTGATTGTTTAAACCCAGACTTAGGAGGGGCAATGAGCCCAACTGCGGAACAGCGCGACACGACACGTGTAAAACACAAGGCCCGCATCCTGCTTGAAAATTTACCTTCCGGCGCCCATTACAAAGCTAAAATGTACAATTACAGCCGCGGCGGCTTGTATTTTGAGTCCGATTATGCACCATTGCCGGGCACTGAAATTTATATCGGTATTGAAATATCACCTTATGATTTAGGGCCGGATCTGTATCGGGCGAAAGTCCGATGGCGCAAAGAACTGTCCGGGCAGAAATCCAAATATGCATTTGGCGTTGGTGTCAAATACCATTACCCTGTCGAACTTTAATCCTTCTCTACTAATCTCCTGTCTGTCTTTCATATCCAGATAGTCGCTGGCTACTTGCCATTTTATAGGTTTCAGGTGTCAGGTGTCAGGCTCTCGCTCACTGTCATCTGTCCTTCATTATCTGTTTAATGACACCTGAACACTGACACCTGAAACCTAAAGCGTGATAGATGAACGTCGAGATTTGATTTTTGAAATTTGTGATTTTATAAATGAGTGTTCGAATGGTTTAAAGGACTGTGCCGCGCATGACGGTAACCGCCTGTCCCCCAAGGTATACGCGATCAGCTCCGACCCGCACTTTTACCACTCCGCCCCTGGCAGATGCCTGAAAAGCGGTAAGTGCTTCTTTACCGAGTTTCTTGGCCCAATATGGACCCAGGCAGCAGTGGGCCGATCCTGTAACCGGGTCTTCATTAACGCCAAATGCCGGCGCGAAAAAACGGGAAATAAAATCATATTCGCTTGAATCCGATCTACTGGTCACAATAAAGCCCCGTGCTGAAATGGCGCGCAGCAAAGTGAAATCCGGGGTCATTTTACGAATGGTTTCGGCGGACTCAAATTCAAGCAGAAAATCAAATCGATTTTTACCAACATATAGAGCCTCAATTCCGATTGCCTTGAATAGCGTGTCGGGAATAGCGGTCTGTTCTTCAGGCTCCGCGGGGAAGTCAAGTTCAATCCATGACGCCTTGCGTACCGCACTCAGAAGGCCGCTTCTGGTAAAAAACCGCGCCTGCGCGTCAGGTGGCAGCAAGCCCTGTTCCCACAGAATATGCGCACTGGCGAGTGTCGCATGACCGCATAGGTCCACCTCAACCACAGGCGTAAACCACCTGAGGTTGTATCCGTCTTCCTGCTGAACCAAAAATGCGGTTTCTGAAAGATTCATTTCATTGGCCACGTCTTGCATCCAGGCCTCATCGGCTGCTTCCGGCAGTATGCAAACCGCCGCCGGATTTCCGGAAAATGGTTTGTCGGTAAACGCATCGGCCTGAAATATCTCCTGTGCCATCGGTCTTCTCCTTCTAATATTTAAATGAAGCTCCCCGCAGTCCCGCCGCAGCGGAACGGGGTAGCAAAGCGGAATGGCGTTTATTTCGAACTTACATATCGCGTCATTGCCGACGCCATTCGTTTAAGCGCTTTTTCAAGCAAAGCCCGCGCGCACCCGAAGTTTAAACGCACAAATCCGCGGCCGTCAAACTCAAGGCCGTCCTGAAGCCCCACACCGGCACCTTCAAAAAAATTGACGGGGTTTCTCAGATCGCTGGATCGCATGTCGATCCAGGCCAGATAAGTTGCTTCAACCGGAGCCAGGGAGAGCAGCGGCATTGCCTTGATGGCCCGCGCGACACGGTCGCGATTTGCACGCAGGTAATCCAGAAGGCCTGCCTGCCAATCTGAACAATCACGATAGGCAGCCGCAGCGGCTGTAAAGCCCATGGCGTTTACCAACGGCACAATCCCCGCCATGGCAGCAATAAAGCGGCTGCGAAGTTTTTCCTCAGATATAACCGCAAATGCACATCCCAATCCCGGCAAATTAAACGTTTTGCTGGGCGACATCAGGGTAATGGTTCGTTGGGCCACTTCCGGAGCAAGTGTGGCCGTTGGAATATGGGTTTTAGCGCTGTCCAGCAAGAGTCCGCAATGGATTTCATCGGAACAAATCACTATATTGTGCTTTTCACAAATGGCGGCAAGAACCTTTAATTCGTCATGGGTGAACACCCGCCCAACAGGATTATGCGGATTGCAAAGCAAAAACAGACGCGTGTCGGGCGTAATTGCGCTTTCAAGGCGGTCGAAGTCAAAGCCCCATCGATTTTGTTGTTCCCGCAGAGGAACTTTAACCAGCCGGCGGCGGGAGTTGCCGGGGGCGGAGAGAAATGGGGGATATACCGGTGTGGCGGTCATCACGGCATCGTTGTCCTCACCGACAGCCCGGCAGGCAACATTGAGACCGGTTACCAGACCCGGCAGCCACACCAGCCATTGCGGCTGCACGGACCAACCATATTCGGCTGCCAGCATCGCAACCACAATTTTGTTTAGATCAGGCGGTGGTATCGTGTAACCAAACACGCCATGGGCGATTCGTCTCTGCAGCGCATCGATAACAGCCGGCGGTGAGCAAAAATCCATGTCGGCAACCCACAGCGGAATAATATCTTTACCCTTATATTTGTCCCACTTCATACTGGCGGTATCCCGCCGCTCCACCAATCTATCAAAATCGAAGCAACTGTCGCTTGTCATCATCTTAGTCTTTCATTTTTAACAACACATGGTAGGCATGTGTTAAAGCGACGAACTTTTCGTGATTGCCGCCCTTATCCGGGTGGAACTCCTGTGCTTTGCGCCGAAATAATCTCACCAGTTCCTGTCTGCTCATCTTTTTAAGGACCTCTCTGGATTCACCGAAAATAGAGCCCGCCTCTTTTAATGTAACCGAAGCCGCTTTAAAGGGTGACTGATAATCGCGTCGGCTGTTAACGAAATTGCGAATGTAATCTTCCACCCAGGACCCGGGGGCAAAATCATAATCAATATACATCAAAAGATATCTGATCAAATATGCATGCAGGCTGGTAGTGGTCTGCATACCGGCCCAGAAGGTATGGTCCTGATTCAGTTTGCAAATTTCATCAACGAAATATTCATCGACATCACCCTGCTTTAAATCCTGAGGCCTTTTCTTGGCAAAGGATTCTGTAAAGAATTGATTGATATTAAAAATGACATAAGCATAGGCTTTGTATTCTCTGGGATTCAACTGTTGTTCCATGTCCAAAAATTGCTGCTCAATTTCGTCTCTGGATTTGTTGCGCAAAATATCAAAAAGTTTTTGCGGTATAAGCCACAGATAGCCCTGCTCCATGCGACCGAATTTTAAATAGTGAAGGCGGCGCTTGTCGAAAATATGCACGCGAAGTTCAACATTTTCCAACTGCTCTTTGGATTTTTTAACGTTGTGCGAACGTTTTTCCCGGTGCCGGAAATATTCAAGCGCATGCTGAATGTCGGGATCTAAAAACCGCCAGAAAATATCCTCAAGGTCAGTCCCCCGGGGTGTGACGCCTAACTCATCTAAATGTTCCTCAACCGCAGTATCGATATAAAATGCATTTCCGCCCGGATAAATAATATACTCGGCGGGATCGGTCCCCAGATCAATCAAATCGCGACTCAGAAAAGTATCGCCATCCTGATAGGATTCCCGAATATAATAATGCGTCAGGCCCTTTTTTTTCTTGCGGGCTAAATACACGTTTCGTTGCTCCTGCTTAAAGAGGTTACCAGGTATCGGGTGTCAGGTGTAAGTCGCAAAATTTAGGAATTACGAATTCAGGAATTTAGGGATTGAAAGTATTCTGCCCGTCGAGAGCCTCAGGGTCGAACGATCATTCTAATTCCTAAATCCCTCAATTCCTGAATTCCTCAATCATTGAATCCTGACACCCGAAACCTGAAACCTTGTTTTGCCAGGCAGTTTACTTTTTCTTCCCAATATCCCAGGCCTTCCCAACAACATCTCCAAGTCTCTGGTATTGACTGGCACCGGTTATATACGCTAATGGATCAATCTTGGCCGGGTCCGCTTTTTCATCGGTCATACAATCCGTATCAATATAGGTTTCCATGATCTCGCCAATAAACAGGACATGACTGCCAAGATCCACGGAATGGATAACATTGCATTCAAGGTTAACGGGGCACTCTTGAATCAATGGGGCCGTATTCAGTTTACCGTATTGTACCTCAAAAATTTTAGATTTATCGATTTTATGACCGGAATAGATACCGCAGTAATCCACTTTTGCGGCCATGCCTGCGGAAGGTATATTTATGGAAAATGTGTTGTTGGCTGAAATGCCTTTCAGTGTGAATCGGGCCGGCTGCAGGGCCACCGAAATCGCCGGCGGCTTTGATGCAGCGATACCGCACCAGGCAGCCGTCATAAAATTAGCCGTTCCATTCACCAGCGCACCAACCAAAACCGCCGGCATGGGGTAAAGTAGCGTCTGAGGACCAATAGCTTTCTTCATAAAAATACTCCTTGATTAGGGTTTTTTTGTCACCTGCATCCTTATTTAAAGACCCTACCCTATCATAAGTATTTAAAAAATAAAGAGCAGCTGTTGTAAAAACAATTCTTTAGGGGTTCTTTTTTTTCGCATGAATATGGTTATTTTAGTCTTACTGCTTCTAAAAATTTCTATAACATATTGAAAACATGTAGCTTTTAACGGATCTGGGTTTATGCCGCTCACACGGTTTGAAAGTGAAAAAATAATTGATTGACCCCGCCTAAAGCAATGACATATAAAATCAAGAATCGTAAAATAGATGCTAACAACCCGCACCCATAAAATTGCTTTTATGCTCTTAATCGGGCTGCTGCTCCTGGTTGTGTTGGCAGTTGCAGCTTTGTTTTTAGTAGATCCAGCTGTTTTTCGCGGTCAGCTGGAAGCACGGGCCACAGCCGCCTTCGGCCGCCAGGTCCAACTCGATGGTCCCATCCGTCTTGAGCGAACACTGCGACCACGAATCGTCATCGAGGATATTACCATCGGCAACCCGGATTGGGCCACTGGTGCTCATTTTGCAACTGCTGAAAAAGTCGGTGTCCAGATAGCGCTTTTTCCGCTGCTGCGCGGCGATTTGAGAGTTTTAGACGTTTCATTTACCGGCGTGAACCTATCCATAGAAAAAGGTGCCGACGGGGCCAATAATTACACCTTCGGCCATAGCGGGGAAAGCAAAGAACCGGGTGTGCTGCCGCCGATCGAGCGGCTCTTGATCCGGAATGTCACCATCAATTACCAAACAGCGGATGCCGGCATTAGCCAATACCAGATTGATGAGGCCCGGCTCTGGAACATTCCCGGAGAGCCGGAACGAATCGAGGGCAAGGGTTCTACTAAAAGCATGCCCTTCACCATCCTGCTGGTCGCCGACACAGCGTCGGAATTGTCCGGTCCCCAAAACCCGTGGTCCCTAAAACTGGATATAAAAGGACCCGATATGTCACTGACCCTCGCCGGGCGGATGGTCGAGGCATTCAAATGGGACCCAGGCGATTACCGCATCACCATCAGTGCGAAGCAGGCGGATGCACTCGAAACGCTTTTTGGTTTGAAATTTCCAACCACCGGCCCTTTTGAATTATCAGCGAACCTGAACACGCAAGATGGATCCTTCAGCGTGACAGACATTGCTGCCCGGGTCCATGGACTCCCAGAAACCGATGCTATCAAAATCTTGCAAGGAGAGACGTCAGGCGGGCCGGACGACCCACTTCATATTGCGTTGCAGGGTCAGTACGGCGATGCGCCCTTTGTGTTCACGTTCGCGTCAGCACAACCGTTTGAGGGCACATCGCAGACAACGCCTTTGCCGCTTGAAGCCCAACTGAGCATTGCGGACACAAAACTGAACATTGAAGGTACGATCATTCCGGCAACTGCCGCTGAGCGTTTTGAATTTGATGCCCGGCTTGAGGGCGAAACGCTTAACACATTGGCCCAGCTTCTTGACACCGAACTCCCGCAGGCCGGACCCTATCAATTATCATTTCATACAAACATTGAAGCCGGCAGCTATACGTTCACCGATCTTAAAGGTCATATCAAAGGTGGCAAGCTGCGGCCGACGATTGGAATCGCGGGTGGTGAAATATCCGCACTTGAAAGTGGATCCGTCCAGGCGTCAATAGACGCCAGGCTTGACAACATCCCCTTATCGCTGTCTTTTCAGGGCGGCCCCGGGGCATCCGGTAAAGCCGGTGCGACAAACTGGCCGCTTAAGCTCGAGGCATCAGCGTCCGGGGCTACATTGACGGGCGAGGGATCCGTCGTCACCAGCGGGAATCGGACGGTTTTGAAGATGGCCACGCGGATCAAAGGCAACCGCTTTGAATCCCTTGGCCCGCTGATCGGTGCCTCATTTCCGGCAATCGGCAAATTCAATCTGAGCGCGGACGTCAGCAGTGGTGGTGATGTACACGCGGCCAGCAACCTTCAGATTCAAATGGGAGACAACCGTTTAACCGGCAGTGTCCGCTGGGAAGACAAGGCACCGCGACCCTTTTTGACGGCCGAATTGTCTACCGACAGATTAAGGTTGAATGCGCTTGGGGACCCATCCTCAGAACCTTCAACTAAAACCGGGCTGGCCGGGCTGCTCGATCGCCCCATCAAGCTTGACTGGCTCAAAGATGTTGATGCCAAGCTGAATCTTAATGTGAAACACGTAGCCGACAGTCCCCTTCCCGTCGAAAACGTCAAATTTGCAGTGGCGCTGGCAAACGGCAAACTGAGCGCTCCGTTTCGCGGAAAGCTGGCAGGTGCGCCCATTGATGGTCAAATGCATTTGTCCCAGCCAAAAAACCTGCCTGCGGTTTCACTAAAGGCTGCACTCGGACGAATTGATTTCGGACAAACTCTTAAAAATCTGGAAATTTCTGATATCGTTGTCGGTACGGCCGATGCGGTTGATTTGGATGGCAGCAGTACCGGCAAGACGCTGCGCGCATTGGGAGAAAAAGCGGCCTTCAATTTGCAAATCAAACCGGCCAATTTGAGCTATATTGCTGAAATTGCCAACCAGACGGTCGATTTTGAGGTCGAAAGTGCAAAGCTCGTCGCGCGCAAAGACCAGCCGCTAACAGGTGTTTTCAACGGAACGCTGCGGGGGGCTGCTTTTAATGCGGAAGTCAGCACCGCCAATCTCATGGAAATTCAGAAAGCAGATATCCCTCTGCCGGTGCAGGGGACGCTTCAGACCGAAGATCTGCTGTTTAAAGCCGAAGGTACCATTTCCAGGCCATTTGAAAATAATGCGTTTGAGCTTCAGTATGAACTGGCGGGCAAAGAAATCGAAAGGCTTGGCCGCCTGGTTAATTTTGCACTGCCGCTGCGGGGCGAATTCCGTGCCAGAGGCCGCATCACGGGTCGCGCCAGCCGATTCACATTTGAAGAGAATCTCCGCATCGGGAAAAG
>JASFGM010000004.1:0-16242 GCA_050123755.1 Desulfobacterales bacterium | reverse complement strand
TCGTTCCGCGTGCACTTTTTGCAGCCGCTTCACCAGGCGATCCTTTTCTTCTCCGTAAACAATTACATATTCCCAGGGCTGTATATTGATCGCCGACGGGGCCTTACCGGCATATTCTAGAATGTCTTCAATATCCGCCCGCGAAACCGGTTTATTGAGATACGCGCGGGCACTTCGACGATCTCTCATGACAGAAAATACCTCCATAGCTGTCTCCTCAAAAATTAGTTAATACCCCAATTGAGTTAAAAACCAATTGGGAGTTATGTGTTATTCGTTATTCGTTATTGGGTCGGCCATTTTAAGTTTCTAGTTTTCACCAAATGCCTGCTTTCAGTTCCTCAACTAATAACAAATAACGGATAACAAATAGCCACAGCATCGGCATAAACCTTGACATGTGCAGTGGATGATTATATTTTTCTCAAATTTCGGCAAATGTCAACAAGGAGGAACCGTGGAAAGAGCAATGTTGTGGTTCAAATGTGCGGCGATGCATGATCCGGTAAGGCCGGTATTGAAACAACCCGCTGTTCTCGGCTGGGAAGCAAAGCAGCGGCAGGTTGATCTGGTGATCGAGCGGCCGTTTCAGGGCGAGGAATTATTGCGCCGCATGAAAGGCTGGGTTACAGTTGACGTGTATCAGGCGATTGACATTATTCAACAGCACGGAAAACTGAAAGTGTTGGATGGTTACGACCTGGTCGTAGAGCTGCCCAATAAATCGGAACTAAAAGCCCTATCACAAAAGCTGGCAGATGCATTCGGCCAAGAGGCATGGTTAGAACCCATTACCAAAACTTTGCTGGCCTAAACCGAATAAAAAGAAAAATTCGGAAGCCCCGAAGACTTTCAGCACTTTTCGTATATTTTTTAAATCCCATGATGTTTAATTATCACAGTCCAAAATCATGCAGAACAAACGGGTGAACCCCTCCGGGGCATTACCTGCCGCCACGGTTATCCTTGCACGTGAATATCAGGCCGAGCTGCAGGTTTATCTGGTAAAAAGACATGCCAAAAGCGGGTTTATGGCCGGCAACTATGTTTTTGCGGGCGGAATCCTGGACCCTGAAGACCGGGAATTTACGGTATGGAAAGATCACGTCGATTTAGATCCCGCGGACCTTTCCATCCGCCTGGGAGGAGGCCTTAGTGCAGAAGAGGTTCTTGCTTACGGCGTTGCTGCCATACGCGAGACCCTTGAGGAGGCCGGTGTTTTCCTGGCGGGCCAAGCGAACCAGCGCACGGAGGATTTGAAACGCATTGACAGTTTGCGGGGTAGCGGAGATCTCCCCAAAGAATGGTTTTTAAATCTGGTGGTATCCGGGGGCTGGACCCTGGCCGTGTCGGCTTTATCCAGGTGGAGCCACTGGATTACGCCCTTGTCGATGAAACGCCGCTATGACACCCGATTTTTTCTGGCATGTATGCCGTCCGGGCAACGCTGCAGCCCGGATAGCCACGAGATAACCCATGGACTCTGGGTCAGTCCGATAGATGGTCTGATGGGCAATATCTCAGGAAAAATTCCGTTGAGCCCGCCTACCATGGTGACGCTACAGGAGCTTTTAAAATACCCGACCCTGGAAGATCTAAAGAAAGAAGCGCTCACCCGGTTGTGGGGAATTCCCAATTCACCACGCCAGATTGCGCTGGACAAAGCTGTGGTTCTGATCGAACCCTGGGATGCCGAGTACGATCAAGCGGACATCGAAATCGATATCCGCAAGCTGGAGAAAGCCCTATTACCTGCGGGTGAACCATTTTCCAGGATTTGGTATCGTGAAGGCATATGGCGGCCCATAGCGGCCTAAGTTTGTCTTCCGCTTCACCCGGACTTTTATCGTATTGTATCCTTTATGTAATTTTAAAAAGCACCTTCCTATTTCAGGTTTCAGGTTTCAGGTTTCGGGTGTCAGGTGTCAAAAAAAGCGGATAGGTTAGGAAGCTATAAGGCTGGAAAGCGAAAAAGCTTTCAGGCCTCCTGGCCTCCCAGCCTTCAAGCGATGAGCCATGAGCTATCAGCTACGAGCAATTTTGCCTGACACCTGAACACTGAAACCATCGTCATGAGGACTATTGTAATACTTTTGTGAGACAGAACTTTAGGCATCCGGTTCTATGTATCCAGGACCAAAAACATTCCGACCGATGGCAAGCCTCAATTCCTTGTCGGGCAGTTCAGTTTCGTCACCGGGCCAATGAATCCCTTCCCAGATAACCCGCTCCAAGCCGCCGTCTTTTTTGCACGTAAAACAAATCGGCGGCTTCTTTCCCTTCTTGGCCGGCTGACCGGAAACATGAATTAATTCACCGAGCGGGTCTCCCTGGGCAGAGACACCGCAAAGCAACGCGCAACCGCAATCTAAAAATTTGAAAGCCACCCCGATCGCTTCCGGCCGCTCGATTAAGATTGTCTGGCAGACTGCATCAAAAGCAGTCGATCGAAAATTTGTCTTTTCTTGCATTAGCGCAATTTCCTGATGGCATAGAATCAGGTTCAAGAAAGAATAAAATGGTGTGAATCTATATTAACCATAAATCATGAATTTGGGAATAAATAATCATATGAATTTGGAAAAAAATGGCAACTCAAATTTCGCACCCATCTATTTGGGATAGGCGTAATGATGGATTTTTTAGGCAGGTAAGTTGAAGAATTATGAGATGGCGGTAGCTGGTTTTCGTGGAATATATATTTTGAAGCGATAACGCTTTAGGCTAAACGCCGGATAACACAAAAATGAAATGCCATCTGCCACTTAGTAGAAGCCAGAAGCCTTAAGATTGACCGGCTTCTGGCTTTTGCCCTAATGCATCAAAACCACAGATACGGCGAGTATGGCAATTACCAGGCCGATGACATCATATTTGTCCATGGGATCTCCTCCTTGTGAGCTACGCGGGTGGTCTCGATTAATTCTGCATTATGCGCAAAAAATGCGAGGCAACCACATCCAAGGGATTTGCAAAAACCATGCAAAACAGCCGAAATTTTTTATAAAATAAGTAATATCAAATAGTTATTTGGATTTTGGCGACAGGCTTTCAACTACATGTGTAGAAAAATATATAAATGATTGTATACTTTTTTTCACAGGTTGAAAATGAAGGCCCAGCTTTGATTCAATATCATTCAAATCTGCTATTTTTAATTTATAATATTACATCAGTACATCTAACAAATTTTCGGTCTATCCCAATTTCAGCACGTTAGTCCACCATAAATGAAGGCTCAAAAAAGTGTGTATTTGCCCTGTCTAATCTGCAAATTCATTTGTTACATGAGGTAGATCTTTATATATGCACCCGTGGACGCAAAAGGGATTGTATACGAGGCTGTTGATTCAAAGGCACTCAAACAATAGAGAGAGCAATTTTTTACTCCAAGGAACATTGTACGCCTTATGGTAGAAATGATAGACCACGGTGGATTCATCAAAGCTGACAGTCTTGAGAGTGAAGGATCAGTCTTTGAGGTAACACTTCCGGCAACTCATCCAATGAAGGAAAATTTTCATGGGAAAAGTATTCAATCATCAGTTGATATGAACCGTATCATCTGCCTGCCCCGGAGGACATCTGGCTTCCGGAATATGCACCTATTCGCTCGGCTCACAGATTATTTGGTCAGCATGGAAATCTAACTTAAAAATAAGATTCTCAGCCTTTCTTCGATGAGCTGGTCGTTTCCTCTAACTTTTTTTTGAGTTCCAAGTTCTCCTTTTTTACGCGGGCAAGCTCCAGGACCCGTTCCATGGTAAACAGTATGGTATCTTTTCTGAAGGGCTTGGTGATAAAGTCAGCAACGCCTTTTTTCCTGGCCTCATCCGCTATTTCAAGTGAGCCGTATGCGGTGATGATGATCACAGGAATGTCGGGCTTCATCTCTTTAAGCTCTTCGAAAACTTCCATGCCGTCCAGCCCGGGCATCTTGAGGTCTGCTATAATCAGGCTATAGTCATTCTCCATGACCATTTTCAGCCCCTCCGACGGATTGTTGGTCGTTTCCACTTTCCAGTCGGTGTTCTCTTCAATGATCATGCTCATCAACATAAGCATATCTGGTTCGTCATCGATGACCAAAATTCTTTTAGTCATAACGGTCCTCTTTGGTTTTTGTTATCCGATTCCCGTTTTGGATTTTTCTGTTTCTGCCACGGGGAGTAGGACGGTAAAAGTTGTGCCGGTTTCCCCACTTTCCGCACTCGTTTCGCTCTTGACTCGAATATCCCCTCCAAACTTACTCACGATCGCGTGGCTGACAGAAAGCCCCAGTCCGGTTCCTTCCCCGACTTTTTTAGTCGTAAAAAACGGCTCGAATATTTTGTCCCTATTTTCGAGGGGAATTCCGGGACCTGTATCGGCAAAGCTTATGCTGACCATATTATTGGAACGCTTCGCCGAAATAGTCAGGATTCCCCCAGCATCACCCATGGCGGCAACAGCATTGTTGATAATGTTTAAAAAAACCTGCTCCAACTGCTGCCCGTCCCCCCTCACCATTGGAAGATCCTCTGTTATCTCATTCTTCAGGTTTACTTTCTTGGTTAGCAGGGTATTGGTAACCACATTGAAAACTTTTTGGATATCGTCGACAATATCAGTTTCTATGGCGGCCTTTTCGGGGATTCTGGCGAAGGTGAGGAGATTTTCAACGATCCGCTGACAGTTTGTCGCCTGCCTCTCGATGGTCTTGAGCATATTATATTCTTTGGAATCCTCAGGGAATTTTTCCAGCAGTAATTCCGAAAAACCCAGGATAATTCCAACCGGATTGTTCATTTCATGGGCAACTCCTGCGGAGAGGGAGCCCAGAGATGCCAGCTTTTCCGTGTGAAAAAGCTGCTCTTCTATACGCCTGTGCTCCGTGATATCTCTTGAGATGACCAAAACGGTACTGACCTGGCCTTCGTTTGTCATGATAGGCTTATATTTTGTATCAAACAGGTATTCACGGGCTCCTATTCTTAACGACTCTTCAACTCCGATGGTTTCACATTTCTCGAAGACTTTTTCAAGAACCTCGTAAACATCACTGGGGGCTATATATTCTATAAAAGACCGGATATTGTGCCCGACAATTTCTTCATCCTTTTTTTCGATCAGATCGGCAAAGTATCGGTTAATGGAAAGAATTTTGCATTCTTTGTCTATCGTGTAGATCATGTCATCTGCCGATTCTATAAGAGAGCGGTAGCTTTCCTCAGAGCGCTTTAGCTTATCTGCATATCTTTCTATATCTATGGTCTTTTCCTTTACTTCCTTTTCAAGTGTTTTAAGCCAGGCCCTTTCGTACATCATCAAAAAAAGAAATATGATAACGACTGCAGCGGTGAAAGACCCCTGTATCATAGCCTGCCTTATATATACAGTGTGGATGGCATCATTGACTTCGCTGATCGGTGCTACCACTGCAACCGACCACCTCCGTATTTTGTTGGCAAATCCAATGTGTACCGGTGAATAGGCAATCAATTTTTTTAAAGCCCCGGACTCACCCCGGTGCCAACCTGAAATGTACCAGGAAGTTCCTTCTTTCCCCTCCAACATCATGCGCTTTTGAATAAGATTGATCTTGCTAAAGGAGATATGCGGATCTTTGAACTTTCTAACTTCAAAGGCGTTCTGCCCGATAAAATCCCTTTCCAGGTGGTGCATGAATTTGCCCGACTCATCAATAACCCAGGCATACCCGGTCTTGCCCGATCGGATGGGACCCACAATTTTTTTTGCGAGCAGACTCGCATCTAGAACAAATAACAGCACACCCGAAAAGTCGCCTGTCGGAACCGGATATGCCTCATCTCGGGAGACCTGATAGACTGGCGTGGCCATAATCATTACAAGACCAGGCTCCGAGTACTGAACAACCCCTTCCCTAGCCTCACTGATAAAAATATTGCCTTTGTTTTCCGATTTTTTACACCATTTAAAATATTCCTCATGCTCATAAGAATTTTTATCAATTAAGCTTGACCCCATATAATTGTGCGAAAATGCCTTGTTCCCCATAGCGTTGATAAGTGTAATCTTGATCAAACCATAATCACTAACGCTGGAAAAAGATCTTTCCATCCTTGTTAACCACGAGACTTCCTCCAGGTACTGGATTGAGGGTGATAGGCTCAGGGTCAGGAGCTCACGCTTCAGGATTTTGAAATTCTCCATGATGATGCCAGCAGCATGCCTGGCCAATTCAAGCTGCTGGGCATTGAAGTCTTCATTGATCCTTCTTTTCATTTCGCTGACCGACTCTATGCCCAGAATCAGAGCACCGATTAGAAGGAGGAAGATGACGCCAAGAACAATATGCATGCGTGGCTTTCGGTTAAAAAATGTGAAATTTTTCAACAAGCACGCCTCCCTATACCCTGATAGCCCGAAAGCGATTTATAAAGAAAGCCCCATCGGTATATTCTGTAAAGAACCTTTTGGTACACCTGAACTTTCGGTACCTAATCTCTCCGGGTCTAATGCGTAACATTCACGAAGGACTTGATTGCCTTCGACATGTCATTATAATACCAGTTCAGCGTGGCCTCATTTATCATGACCATGTCGAGCTGCCTGGTATGAACAATGATGTAGCCTAATACCTTGAGACGCTCTAATAGAAAATCCCGGTTGTGTCCCTCTATACGCGCCTGGATTGAATCTTCTTTGATCTGAATTCGAAAATCAAATTGCTCCAGGAGTTTGCCAATAAACTGGATCCTTCTCACCTTTCGATCCGCACTGGCCGCGCCACCTTTGAAGTTAAAGCTTATGTAGTTTTCATTTTCATTATCACCCGCATAAGCCTCTGTCGTTGAAAAGTGAAAACCCAGTCGGCTGCTCAAATTGCAAAAATGTTTGGAGATGATGATATAGTTTTTGTCGGCGAAACGCTTTGGCACTGCGGGATCTATCCTGGGATCCCTCGTGGCTTCAAACATAGCCGAAAGAAATCCCTTGGTGTTTATCGGTGGGGGACCTTTCCAGGGCACGGCGGTCATGCCTTCCCACAGGGCATGCATGGGGATGGATACAATTTCCTCTGGTCTAACTTTCTTCCCTTTAATCCCTTCTTTGATTCCATCTTCCAGGTCGATAACCCACCACTGCATGGGAACATCACATACCAGTTGCTTCGTTGACCTGGTGGAGAAATAGCTCTCTTGACTGAAATTAAACATGCTCTGCATAGCGACTTCATGGGCAAATCTGGTGATATCGTGAAGTGTCTGGCATGCTGTGGGTTTAAAATTAGAGCTTTGAGGGTCGGTCAGGTTCAAAGGCGTTATCATTTCGAGGATCTCTTGGAGCTGCTTTAATGAAGCGGATGTCTTGGATGCCCCTTTGACCTTTCTTGTCCTGAGAACTTCTTCTACGGTACCTTCATAGACATTTGCGTACTCCGCATCCACGGTCACGCGTATGCCATTTCTGAGGATCTCGGTCGCAGTCTCAGTATTAAAAATGGCGGGCACGTTGTATTCTCTGGCCACCTTTGCTAGGTGCCCCAGGACGGTTCCGATATCCGCGACCACTGCTGAGGCCTTTTGAAGTACTACCGCAAACTCGGGGAGGGTGTGCTTCACCACCAGTACTCCACCTTCGGGAAAATCAGCCAGCTCCCCTTCGCTGTTGACAACGCAAACCGGACCTGCGCCCATCCCCCGGGAAGCAATGGTTCCTTTATCCAAAAGGATCTTGTATCCCTTGGCCACTCTCGGCCGGCTCTCACCAGCCAAAGTTTGCCGGGAGGGTAGACCCAACGGCCTTGACTGAAGAAGATACAAGCGGTCCTCCTGGTCAATGGCCCACTCCATATCCTGGGGCTGGCCAAAATGAGTTTCCGCTTTCCGGGCGTAGGAAGCAAGGCTGGAGATTTGCTCATCGTTCAGGCATTGTGCCGCCCGTAATTCCGTGTTTAAAGGAACAGGTTCGGTGCCACCCTCCGGTCGACCGACAAGCATTTCCCCCTGGACACATACTGCCGGGGTCTCGATTTTTTTCCCTGAAACCCTGTAATCCTGTGTGGGCACGACGCCTTCGACCGCATAGGCCCCAAGCCCCCACACGGCACTGATTAGGGTGGTGTCTGCTTGTGGGCTGTCAGGATCCCTGGAATACATAATACCGCTGACCTTGGCCGAAACCATGGCGAGCACGCCTACGGCCATTGCCATTTCCTCTACATCGAATCCTTTGTCCTTATAATAGAACAGCGCTCGCGGTGCGAATTGGCTTGATAAAACGTTTTTGTACTCGACCAACAGGTCCTCGGCCTGCACATTCAGGGCGGTCTTGTACTGGCCCGCAAAACTTGCCATGATGTCTTCATGGAGTGCACTGCTGCGCACGGACACCTTTAGGTTTTCTTCCCCCGCACCCTTACACATGGCCCTGTACGCATCAACTACGGCCTCTTCAAGATAAGTCGGTATATGTCCGCTTCTAATCAGTTTCTGCATCTCACGGCTTGTGGCATTTAACTCATCATAGTTGCGGATGTCTAAACTCTTGGTCCTTTCATGCAAGATTTCTTTAATATTGTTGTGCTGGACGAAATCCTGGTAAGCATAAGTGGTTACGACGAATCCGGAAGGAACAGGAAACCCCAATGCGTTGGCAAGTTCTCCCAGCAAGGCGATCTTGCCTCCAGCCGAGGCAATACTCTCTTTGCCGAGCCTGCCCAGAGCAATTACATAATCCGTCTTGGGAATGGCCAACTTTGCACCAAGACGTTGGCGGATAGCCGCATCAATTTTCTGATAGGGAATACTCAGGTCTTTGTACTTTTCATTTGCCAGGACATTAAGATTTTCAATGATTTGTTTAACCCCACTTGCCACGGCATGATAAGATGACTCAACATAGGCCTTGTCAAATACAAAGGCACCGCCGGCCTTTTCCTGCATATCCGCCGCAGTCATCAGCACAGCATTATTGTTTTTAAGGACTTCTCGAAAGGCCCTGTAGCGCTGTACAAAAAGCTCCCTATCGTCCTCATCCCTGAGAGCCTTTTCCTGCCGTTTCTTGTTGAAAAACTTAAACATGTGACGCTCTTTTTCTAATACTGCAAGGGTTAGAGCTCCTCAGGGGCTTCGAGCTCATGGTTTTGATTGTATTGGATATTGATCTCCATTGGGAATCACAGATTCAGCACCCTATGGGTGAGCTCATGAAACAATTCATCCATCCGCAGAACCCCGATGAGCTTATCCCCCGCCATCACAGGTAGGAGATCGCTTTCCTCCTGAAGCATGATATGGGAGGCTTTCAAGATACTATCATCGATATCAATTGTGGCCTTAATCTTGGACATGAACTCCTTGACAGGACGGGCAAGCCGTTTCTCGCTTCCGGTCTGGAGCAGTTCGTCCCAGAATACGGGCACTCCATCCTCATAATGCTGGGCAAATTTTGGTTCCAGCCCCTTCAAAACATCCTTTTGCAGGAGAATGCCCACAAGCTTGTACGCCTCGTCAAAGACCAGGACAGCATGATGACCAATTTCATAGGCAGCATTAAATTGCACGATAGCCTCGCTGAGTGTCCCCCAATAAGGCATATGTGGATACTCATTTAGGGGAATTACCATTTCCTTTATCTTTTTTTTCGGTTCCATTTTTCCTTCCAAACAGTGAGTGTTTGCGCCACTGCTTAACTTTTGCCTTCGTCCGTAATTACTTTTCAGTTGATTCCCTCATTTTTATGTGGGACTCGATCAAATCCAGTAACTCTTGACTCGGTTGCAAGTTGTAGGTTTGATGCAATGCGATCAGCTCGTTCCCAATGTCCTCGACCAACTGACAAGACTTGGCAATCTCCTTAGGGTCTTTGGCGACATTTGCCGTATTTTTAGCATTGATAATTCTCTCGGTAAGTATCTTCCCTTTTTGAGCAAATCTCTCATTGCATGAAAGGCAAAGACCTGTATCTTCCTCGATCTTCAGAAAAAGGCCTTTCTTGCCGCACTTTCCACACCGGGGCATAATAACCTCCTTATGTTAGCCGAAGTAGCATCAGAATACTAATGTTTGTTAATCGCTTTTCCATAAAAAGTTTGAAGCAAAAAAACTACAGCGCCTCATGATTCTCCTAAAAAAGGGTGCCTAACGCAGAAGCACCATCGTACCCGGACCGTTCGTTCCGGGTGGTATTGAGGTGAGCGGATAAGAATTCCCCTTTTCCGTCCGCAAGTATATGGAAATTTGAATTTTGTGTCAACGATAACAGCGCAACCATATAAGTGGACAGGTCATATTGCATCTTTTGATTTTTAATCATTTTGACATCCTTCTCTTGACATTTGCCGAATAAAAATAATAAAAGAATCCCTCGTAATTTTTTTCACAGTTTTCGTCAACTAATAGAAATATTTGGAGTTTTCTATGTTTATAAGCATTGTTTTACTATTCCTTTGGAAAGGAAAATGAGCATGGATGAAATCATTAGAGTATCGGATTTGATGGTGCCCCTTGATGAATATGCGACTGTCAGCCAAGATGTCAGCCTGTATGAGGCCGTGATCGCATTGGAACAGGTTCAGGAGGAACTTGATCGCAAGCGGTACCCCTATCTTCATAGGGCGATATTGGTTTATGATAAAAATAAAAAAATCATAGGTAAAATTAGTCAGTTGGATGTCCTGATGGCGCTTGAGCCCAAATACAAAGAAATGGGTGATATGCGGTCGTTGTCTCTTGCCGGATTTAGCCCGCAATTTCTTAAATCGATGATGGAGAAGTTCCATCTTTGTGACAAATCTTTCTCTGAAATGTGCACCAAGGCCGCTAAGATAAAGGTGAAGGATTTTATGTATACGCCTACCGAGGGAGAATACGTAGAAGAGGAGACCTCCCTGTGTGAGGCCATTCATCAGCTCGTTATGGGTCACCACCAATCGCTGCTTGTGACCAAAGGAGAAGAAATTACGGGCATATTACGGCTGACAGACGTGTTCAAAGAAGTTTTCCAGATGATTAAAATATGCACCCTGCCATCCGATGAATAAAAATTTATTTACTATTTATCATAATCGCTCATGATTTATCTATGTTCTCTGAAGGTATTACTGATGGTGCATTAAATAATCATTCTCGCAAACACTAGAATGACATCCACAGGAAAAGGATTTTAAGGGAGGAGTCTCTAAATGAGTCATGAAATGGAGCATGATGTCGGTGGGGGCGGCATATTGTCTAACAAATTATTATGGATCTGTATTGGTGCCGGAGTTTTTATTCTGATCGGCTTCATTTTGCCCACGCCTCAGAGTGTGGTGGACACTTTGGAAAAATATGGGTTTGCTGAAAAGATGATCGAATGGGAAGTTGCCCATGATACCCGTCAAGCCGCCCGCAAAACGATGGTCGTGCTTGGTATCATTCCCATGGCGGTCATCTTTTTCGCAACTGAAGCGATACCTATCGGATTAACGGGTATCCTCATGCCTCTCCTGGGTTACCTTCTTGGCCTTATGCCCAGCAACATGATCGGTAAGACTTTCGCTGGTGACGCACCTATGTTTTTGCTGGGTGTCCTGGCCATGGGCGTAGCAGTGGTTGATGTGGGACTCCACAAACGATTGGCCAGCTGGCTGTTGGGATGGACCAAGGGCTTCTATGTCCCGGTTTTTGTTTTATGTATCAGCATGGCAATTGTGGGTTCCTTTATCTCCGCCCATGCCATGTGTGCTTTCATGACGCCGGTGATGGCGGCGGTCTATTTCGGTGTAGTGGCTTCCAATAGTAAAGGGGGGAGGCTTGAACACGATCCTGCCCTGGCGAAATTTTTGCTTTTTGCCCTTTGCTATGCTTTGAACGTGGGCGGTGTTGGCTCTCCTGCTGCCGGCGGCCGCAACGTCATTATGATGGGTTTTTGGAGTGAGTATAAGGTCCCCATGGACTTTTTTACCTGGATGAAATACGGCCTTCCCATGGTGCCCATCTTGGGTGTCTTGGTAGCCCTCTATATGTTGACTCTTTTCGGCAGAAAGATAAAGACTAGGGATCTAACCCCCGGTCTGGCCGCCATTAAAGAAGAGACTAGAAAGATGGGGAAGATGACATACCCGGAGTATGTTACTTTGGGGATGCTCCTTCTGATTCTTTTTCTATGGATCGTAGGGGGGGAAGAATTGGGCCTTGGGGGGCCATCTCTTTTAGCCCTACTTATTCCGGTTATCTTCAAAACGACAGATTGGAAGAAGATCCTGGGTGGTATTTCCTGGGATGCCTGGTTCATGTATTGTGGTGCCCTAACCTTGGGCGCGTTTCTTAAAGAGAGCGGGGCAGCCCTATGGTTGGCTCAAAGCTTCCTCAAGATACTTGGTGTTGTGGATATGAGTCAGGGTTTAGGTCTATGGATAGGCCTCTCAGGCCTTTCCGGCTTGATGACCAATTTCATGTCAGACGCAGGGACGACTGCCCTGTTGGGACCCATCGTCATCCCCATGGGAATCATGACCGGCGTTGAAGGTGAACCCTGGGCAGTGGGTCTGGCGGTGGCATTTGCTACCTCTTTTGCCCATTTTCTGATCGTAGGGACACCGAATAATGCCATTGTTTACGGGTTGGGGGTGTATCCGGATACTGGGGAGAAGATGATTCATCCCATGGACTTTTTGAAATACGGCTTCTTGCTCTGGGTTATTTCAATGTTGGTTGTTTGGATTGTCGGCTTCATGGTGATTTATACTATTGTGGGATTTCCTGATGGGATTCTTGAAACTGCCAAGAGCGTTATGGCAAGTGGTATGCAGTAGCTGTTATTTCGGATTGCACAACGCAATGTGATAAAATGCCAAATGATGGATACGGACACTGGATTCCAGGGCAGTCTAAAATCGAAGTTGACTAGCTTGACCAATTGCACCTAAATTCACTCCAGGCACACCCGGCAGAAATAGAGGGTTAAAATTTACTGTTTTTTTAAGTAGGCTACGAAAAACAATGTCAAATCTGCAATTCGACGATGTCGCCATCCTGCAGCACATAATCTCGTGGAACGCGCTGGCCATCAAACACCGATGTTCCCCATACCTTGGCGGATTTCAATTTCTGAGCGAAGTCCTTATGAACCTTGCCGGCAAAATCGGCCATGGTGCAGCCCTTTTTCAAAACAAAAGGAGCGTTAGCGTCCGGCTTTTTACCGGGAGATTTCGTGTATACCCGAATAATATTCAAGCGTTCGACGATTGTGGTTTTCAGCAGATCCAGGTTGCGGCCGGTTGCAACCGAAGCCGATACCATTGGCCAGTTATCCCCTAGCAGTTCACGAAAAATATCTAAATTTTCATCCGTGCTTTCGTCGTCGTTTTTGTTTGCGAGCACTAAAAACGGGATCAGACTGATTGCGCGCCGGTCGCTGTAGCGATCTTTTAGCCGTAACGGCACGATGTGCTGTTCTTCAAGCAAAGCGACCGTATCTTCAAGGTGCTGCAGCGGGTCGGTCTGCAAATCTACCATCAGGAGCACAAGATCACAACGCCGAATCAAATCCATCATGTCCGGCTCTATATAGTCTCTGCTAAGAGGCGGGGTGTCAATTAGCTGAACCTGGATGTTTTCCACCGGCATCATACCCGGAGTCGGTTTCCAGGTGGTATGAGGGAAGTCGGCGACTTCGGGCGCTGCGTTGGTTAGAGTAGCCAGCAGAGCGGATTTGCCGACATTGGCGACACCGACGATCACCACCTGCCCGGCGCCCTCTTTATTGATGTGAAAAACTGATTCATGCTTGCTTAGGCTCTTTTTAGCCTGGGCCGCTGACCGGGTCTTCGAGACTCTTTTGCGCAAATCCGCTCTGAGTTTATCGGTGCCTTTGTGCTTGGGGATGATGGTGAGCATTTCTTCAAGGCTGGCGAGCTTTTCCGCCGGCGTTTTGGCCGAGCGGTAGCGCTTTTCGGCGTCAAAATATTCTGGCGGGAGGTTGGTTGGCATAATGATGTACGCGACTTACATTTCATTATTGGTTAAAGTTAGAGAAATTTGAGCCTAAAGTCAACCAGATCTATCCAGGTATCCACTTATCGAGGTTGATTTTGGGATCTCCAAAGCGTATACCGCATCTTAATATTTCGATACAACAGAAAGGAAATTTCCAGGTTATGAAAGAGGATTGGATCAACGCATTCGGTAAACTGACATACGGTATTTACCTTCTCACCTCTCACCATGAAGAAACAATCAACGGCATGATTGCATCCTGGGTTTCCCAGGTATCGTATGAACCGCCCCTGATAATGGTGGCCGTTCATCCTGACCGGTTCTCGCATCAGCTCATCGAGCATGGCGGCGGCTTTGCGCTGCATGTGTTGGCCGACACCCAGGCGGATTTTCTGTCCCGATTTAAGGATGCGGATGTCAGCGCGAAATTTTCCGCGCTAAACTGGACCTCCGGTAAAACCGGTTGTCCCATTTTAAGTGAGTGCCCGGCCTATCTGGAGTGTGAGCTTAAAACCCATTACCGCCCGGGGAATCATACGCTTTTTATCGGAGAAGTGATTGCAGCCGGCGTTTTTGGACATCAAAAACCGTTCAGCACACGGGAATATGATGGGGTTTATCTGGGTAAGGCTTAAAAAATAATTTACGAACTTTTTATATATTTGATCTTGAAATTTTGTTTCTTTTTTACTTGAATAGCGCTTTTATATTTACACCGCTTTTCATAATAAGATTCCGAAATGCGGAATTGCGGCATAAAAGGTTGTCGGGTTGTATAAAAAAATGTTTCAATACCGCAACATTTTTTAGCAACCACTACATACCGATGAAAAAAGGAGAACATAACGATGGCTTCCTGGAAAACCTATCTGGAAGAAAATCAGGATCGCTACTTGAAGGAGTTGCTCGAATTTTTGAGCATTCCCAGCATTTCCGGCCTCAAAGAGCACAAAGAAGATGTTAAGAAAGCGGCTGACTGGGTGGCTGCCAGGCTCCAGGCCGCTAATCTTGAAAATGTGCAGGTCTTGCCCACCGATGGGCATCCGGTTGTTTACGGGGATTGGCTGCATGCGCCCGATAAACCGACGGTTATGATCTATGGGCATTTTGATACCCAGCCAGCCGATCCGTTGGAGCTCTGGTCGCAGCCCCCGTTTGAACCGGCTGTAAAAGAAGAGCGCGTTTATGCCCGCGGCGCTTCCGACGATAAAGGCAATATGCTGGCTCCGATTTTGGCCCTTGAAGCCTTGCTAAACAATCAAGAGAAGCTGCCGCTCAACGTTAAATGTTTTTTTGAAGGACAGGAAGAAATCGGCAGTCCGCAGCTGCCTGAATTTATTTCTGCCAACCGGGAACTGCTGGCCTGTGATTTGGTTTTGAGTGCCGACGGAGGGCAATGGGATGAGGATCAGCCGGCGTTAATGCTCGCACTCAGGGGGCTTTGTGCCCTTCAGGTGGACGTTCAGGCTGCCAGAGGAGATACCCATTCCGGAACCTTCGGCGGAACCATTATGAATCCGATCCATGCCCTGGTACGTCTCCTGGACTCGATGCATACCTCAGAGGGAAAGGTTGCGGTTGAAGGCTTTTATGATGCCGTGCGTGAGCTTTCGGATATCGAACGGGCCCAGATCGCCCAAATTCCATACGATGAATCCGACTACAAGGCGCAGCTGGGTGTCGATGAACTTTTCGGTGAATCCGGATATTCCACTTATGAGCGGGCCTGGACACGCCCCACGCTTGAACTAAACGGCATCTGGGGCGGTTTTCAGGATGAGGGTCTCAAAACCGTGCTGCCGGGCACCGCCCATGCGAAGATTAGCTGCCGGCTGGTGCCGGATCAGGAACCTCAAGAAATTCTTGAGCTGATATCGGCCCATATCCATAAACATGGCCCCCCCGGAGTTACAATCAAAATCCAACCGCATCCCAGCACCGCATACCCATACCTGATTCCTTATGATCATCCGGGCAACCGGATCGCACTGACGGTCTATAAGGCGCTTTTCGATAAAGAACCTTATTACGCCCGGATGGGGGGCAGCATTCCGGTTTGCGGTATCTTTTTAAAAGAACTGGGTGCCTATACGGTCAATTTTGGTTTTGGGTTAAAAGATGAAAATATACATGGGCCCAATGAGTTTTTCCGGCTCAAGAGCTTTTCGCGCGCCCAACTGGCGTACGGAATGCTACTAGAGCAGCTAAGCAAATGGAAAATAAAATAAATAGGAGAGTTCGATCGGCCGGAGGCGGGAAGCTGAAAGGGTAGGGTTTTTTATTTTCCATTTGCTTAGCT
>JASFGM010000003.1:0-16315 GCA_050123755.1 Desulfobacterales bacterium | reverse complement strand
TCGTAAATACAGTTTTAGCATCAGCGGTATCCATTTCAAGGAATGGGGCGTTTATCCCGATAACGGCAGTGCACACGAGGTGGTCAAAAGGACCGATATCTTCGAAGAATTGCTGCACCTTTTCCTCCTGTGTGACGTCCAACCGATAGGCCACGGTATTCGCCCCGATGGCTTTTTGCGCCTCATTCAGTTTATTAGATGAACGGCTCGCAATGACAACGTGCGCACCAGAATTAACAAGCGCCTTGGCAACGGCCAAACCAATTCCAGAGCTGCCTCCAATCACAACCGCATTTTTTTCTTTCAATGGCATCCCCCACCTCCATATTTTTTCAAGCTGCAGATTTCAATCGCAAACGCGCGAATATTTACCCCCACCGTGTAAAAATTCCGATCATCATTTATAAATACGGGCGGGAAACGTCTGTTACATATTTTCATTTGGCAGAACTAGTAGCGAATGCCTATCTTTTATTTCGATGCATAAATAACAGCATTAAAATGAACATTATAATATCATTTTGTCAATCATTGTTATCAAAAGGCTGAAAGTT
This sequence comes from Desulfobacterales bacterium, assembly GCA_050123755.1. Lineage (GTDB taxonomy): Bacteria > Desulfobacterota > Desulfobacteria > Desulfobacterales > JAHEIW01 > JAHEIW01. Next base: position 15,761 of record JASFGM010000003.1, on the reverse strand, counting down.
CAACTGGGAAATAGTCCTTAACTTTTGAGAAAGTTTTACCAAATAAATTCACGATTCCAGCTTTGAAGATAAATCTTCCCGGGGCAGTCAAAATATCCGCTTGTCTCTAATTTGCCCATAGTTGAATGTTTTCAATCTAATTCTTTTCTGGTAATAATAACAGTGATGTCAAAGCTTAGATCCTATCGTAATAATTTTGTGAGTGAGGATAGTCCTGTAAAAGGATGTTTGCTTGTTCGAGTTGCAGGATCACACAATTGGTGACACTTAGGGGAAATAAAATGGAGCTTCCAATCGGGCTTAGCAGTGAAAAAGAAATGATCGTTACTGAGAGCGACCTTGCAAGCGTCTCAGGAAATATTGGGGCTGAAGTACTATCAACGCATTGCCTTGTATTGTTGATGGAGTTGGCAGCCCGTCAGGTTGTCGACGGTCGAATCCCGGAGGATAAAATTACGCTGGGTACCCGTGTTGACATAAGGCATTTCTCAGCCGCGCTGGTCGGGTCCAGAGTTCGTGCAGTTGCTCGCCTGATTGCCGTAGAGCATCATAGGCTGCATTTTCACGTAGCAGCCTATGATGATGTCGAGAAGTTAGCCGAGGGTGAGAATGAACAAGTCATTGTTTCTCGAAATCTTTTTCTGAAAAAGATAAGGCGCAAAACGTTTAGCAAGCAACAAAGCGATCGACAATAATCGTCCACTTGGGGGCCGGTATTAACCGGCAACATCGATCCCCAGATTACATCCCAGATGGGGGTCTTTATTTTCACATTCAAAGTTTCTTTCACCTGTTTCTACATGTTCTTTTTCTCTCTCTTTGTCGGTTTCTATTTAGTTATTTGTACCCGTCATCGTTTATCTCCTTTTGTTCGCGTATTACCGGTTCGATTTAACGAGATTCATCATGGCCCCATGGTCAACCGGAGGCAATCAAGGGCTTAATGAAAGGCAAAACCCATCCCATTAAAGTTAAAACCAATTGGGAGTTCATGTTTACCGTTTAAAGGTTCGAAGCATCCTTGCAGACAGTGTTTGCGTGATTATGTTATTTTCGTTGTTGTTTTATAGGAGAAATCGATATGCGAACATTCAAAATTATTGGATTAGCCGGATTTGCGCTTTTAGGCGTTTCATTATTACTGGTGGTTAAATCGGCCATGGCCATCGAAAAAGCAAAATATTCAGTTTTGGAAAAAGAAGATGGTTTTGAAATCAGGCAGTATGACCCCCAGATCGTGGCTGAAACCTTTGTCGAAGGCGATCTTGAAAAAGCAGGCAATGAGGGTTTTCGCCGCCTCTATGCCTATATCTCCGGGGAGAACACCAAAAAGCAGTCAATCTCCATGACGGCGCCTGTCAGCCAGGAAACCGGTTCGAAAAAAATTGCCATGACCGCGCCGGTCAAACAGGAGAAGAAAGATAATCGATGGCGAATCACTTTTCTCATGCCGGCAGAATATACTCTGGAAACGCTTCCGGAGCCCAATGACACAAGGGTAAGGTTGACAGAAGAATCCGGCCGCCTGATGGTCGCTGTGAAGTATTCAGGGACCTGGAGTGAAGAAGGGTACGAGGAAAACAAAGCCCTGTTGGAAGAATACATTCAAAAACGGGGTTTGATCAAAACGGGTGCACCGGTCTGGGCACGCTATGACCCACCATTCATGCCCTGGTTTCTGCGTCGCAACGAAGTGCTGATTCCTATAGAAAAATATTAAAAATGGGCATTCTAATCCGTTCTCTATCACTTTCCAATGTATTAGCCTTATCACAAAAGCCCTTTATTTTTTAGTGCATGAATTGCTAAAAACGTATTCCACTCAGGCTCAGACTTGCTCCAGGTGCCGTCGCTATTTTGATTTTCAAATAACCGTTCAAAGGCCTTTTCAAGTTGGGTTTCTACCTGATGCAAATCCAAATGCGCCAGCGCATTAAGGGTTTGATAAAACGGTAAATCATGCTTCCAAAAACCCGTATCTGTCTGCAACCCAGCAAGATGCTTAGCCGCCAGTATTGTGGCCTTTTTTTTAGCAAATATGGGATGCACGACCATGGCGCGGAAAATATTGTGGGAAGATGCCTCATCAAACCAACGGCCATGGTTTTTTAGCCCTTCTGAACTCAGCCACTTATACAAGGCCAGCACATCTGGATCACTTTGGCGGCCAAATATAGTGGATAGAAATAGCGCTGCGCCTGTCAAAAACATATCGGGTCGACTCGGGATAAACGGAAGCCCCTTCAGATTGGGGATAGTGGATATATCTTCGGCATGGACATGAATCCCTTCTGCCTGAAAAGCGATCTTATCTAAAATCCAGGTCAGGGCGGAATCTATCTGTGCAGTGGAAGATCGCATGGTCAGATGAAGCCCGAACAGACGATGAATGGTTTCGACCGTGGCGTTACGCCATGATCCATCAGGCAATTGGTCCGCCAAAAGTGCAACTACCGTCTCCTTAAATTCAATTTTCCACTGAGGCGTCCCGGCCGCTCCAAGCCACTTTTGTCGGGCATAAAGACCCACAGGCGTTTTGCTAAACTGAAATACTTGGTAAGGATCGTAGCGTAGTTTCATAAAAACAACTATCCTTCTGATTGGTGCGCATTCAAGATAAATTTAACTATGAATTGCACAACGAACGAATAAATTCAATGAAAATGAGTTGTCTTAATATGCCTTTCATGAAATACAGTCTTATAACGAATCTAGTTCACTTTTCCTCATGGTGTTACAACTTAAAAGTCCTTTCTGTATCTATAATGTCGGGATTTAATCATATGTATGCGATACCAAAGGACACAAGTCAGGACTAAGGTTTAGATGAGCTTTACTTTTGCAATTATTGGTGGTGGATTGACGGGAACCGCTATGCTTCACCTGTTTGTAGAGAAGGTGCAACAAGAAATTGATTTGAACTTGTTAAATCCTTCTGAGATTAAAATTCAGATTTTTGAAAAGCAAGACATCTTCGGACCCGGCTTTCCCCATTGTGATAGAAACGTCATGCCCTTTCATATTACGAACATGTGTGCCAAGGACATGGGCATCCTGGTGGGCCATCCTGAGGATTTCCAAGATTGGGCGACCATAAATCATGATCGGCTCAAAAAACGTTATCAATGGATAGATGATATATCTTTTAGCTATGAAGGCTGCAATCATTACCCACGCGCAATCATGGGCGAATACCTTAAAGCAAGATTTCAAGAGGCCCATCAAAAAGCACAAGCGCTGGGTTTTGGGGTGGAACTTTTTTCGGGATCTGAGGTTATCGATTTAGAAGCGCGAAGCGATGATAAGATCCATCTCACCGTGAAGCAACTGTTATCGGGGTCAACTTTTTCATGTATCGCCGACCGTATTTTGCTTGCAACCGGGCATTGGTTTGAAAAAAAAGAACAGCATAACTACTTTCCCTCACCGTGGCCGGCGAGACATTTACTTGGAAAAATTCCAGAGGGCGAAAAAGTCGCCGTAATTGGAACGAGTTTAAGTGCCATAGAGGTTGTTTTAACCCTCACTTCAAATGGCCATTTTATTCGTGATAATTCTAATGAACTCGTGTATGTCCCCCCCGCAAATCCAAGAAAATTTGCGCTCTACTCCAGAAGAGGACTGCTGCCGAAAGTCAGAGGCAAGATGGGTAAATACCGCAACATGTTTCTGACGCACAAAAAATTGGAAAGTTTGATCGCCGAAAACCAGGGATATTTAAACCTCGAAGCCGTATTTCAGTTATTGAATTCAGAGCTGGAAGCGGCATACGGACATGCAATTAATTGGAAAGCAGTTGTAAGCCCGACGAGACCGCCCGCAGAGCTGTTACAGCAATATTTGGAAGACGCAAAACATGGAGATGGGCCGGATGGCGAACTCGTGTGGCAAACCGTCCTTCATCAGTCCTTTGATATGGTCCGAGAGATTTATCTGAGACTATCGCTGGAAGATCGGGAGCGTTTCGATAAAACATACACTTCGTTATTTTTTACATATGCAGCAGCCCAGCCAACCATCAATGCTGAAAAAATGCTGGCGCTCATGAAGTCCAGGCTCGTTGAGGTATTTAAACTGGGAAGAAATTATCAATTTGTCAAAAATGACACAAAAGACGTCTGGGAATTTATCTATCAGGATTCTAACGGTGAGACAAAAAGAGATGCTTATCGGTATGTGGTTAATGCACGCGGTCAGGCAAAGTCCATTCAGACAGATCCCTCCCCTTTAACGAAAAACCTGCTTAAACGGGGCATCGTTCAAAATGAAGAAACCCAACCCGTTCAACCAGAAAATAGACAACGCAACCGATCCGCCAAGCATCCGAAAGCGAAATTACTTACCTATAAAACCGGAAGCATGTGGATAGATCCCAAGACCCATCATGTTGTGCTGCAGGCGTCTGAAAAAATACCCACTCAATCAAAAGCCATTTATGCTGTTGGCGCGATGACAAGAGGCCAGATAATCGACGCCAGTATGGCACATGGAATTGTGCAGTCAACTGCCAGAATTGCAAGCTATTGGGTTGATGACCTGAAGCAAGTTGCGGAGTGAATCTATTTTTCTTTCAATTTGGCGATCATCGCCTCGACTTCTTCATAGCCCTCTTTGTAATACTTTTCCTCCTCAGGATCCAATTCTCTCAGCAGCCGTAAAAACTCTCCGGCGTGCTCTCTTTCTTCGTTGGCTATATCGTAGAGCACTTCCTGAGCCAGTCGGTTGTCTGTTGACTCCGCCAGTTGCTGATATAACTGAACTGCCTCATATTCAGCAGCAATCATAAAACGGATGGCACGAACCAACTCTTCATGGGTAACGTTGCGGTCATTTTTTAAAACGGTAAATGGATTGCAAAATTCTGGCATCGCCTGCCTCCTTTCAATTTTTTGCGTGTCGAATTCATGTTCTGTTGAAATCATTGATAAACAAATCCGATTATGGATCGCACATCTGATGTGAAAATTCAATCCTAATGCGGTATTTCAAAAAGGCTTCAATAAAATGCAACATTCTTAAATTCGGGCTAACGCCAACCCCTTTGAATATGGATGAACGCGATTGACTTTCTTTGATTAATTAGATTACAAAATAGGCTGAGATTCTACCATGGAACCATTTGGGAGGTGCAACGATGAAGAAAAAAATGCGTATCATGACGGAAAAACCCCTCAATGCTGAAACCCCAAACGAATCGCTTCGCACCTGGACCACCGACAATGCGGTATTCTTTAAGCGCAATCAGGGCCAGATTATGCAAAGACCGATCAAGCTTACCGCGTGGAAGCTGAGCATAGACGGCCGGGTTAAGCATAAACTCAATCTGGGCTTCGAGGAAATCCGGCGCATGCCGAAAGTGGAAGTGGCCAACACTCTGGAATGCTCCGGCAACAGTCGCTCTTTGCTCGAGAAAAAAGCCTCCGGCAATCCCTGGACAATAGGTGGCGTGGGCAATGCGATCTGGGGTGGTGTCTGGCTTAAGGATTTGCTCGCTAAAGTGAGACTAAGAAAAGATGCCCGGCATGTCAGTTTTGAAGGTTTTGATAAGCCTCTGGGAACCGCCGGAATAAAATTTATCCGCAGCATTCCGCTGGAAAAGGCCATGGATTCCACCCTGCTGGCATATGAAATGAATGGACAACCCCTCCCGCTCAAACACGGCTACCCTCTACGGGCACTGGCTTTAGGCTGGACAGGCGCCAACTGTGTTAAGTGGCTTCACAAAATCTCGGTACTTGATCAACCGCAGGAAGGTTTTTTCATGGACAGGGTATACCGGGTCTTTCAGAAGGGTGAAGATCCTAAAACGGGTAAAGTGGTTGAAGAGATCAACATCAAATCGATTATTGTCGAGCCCGAAAATGCTGAAACACTTTCAGCGGGCATTGTGCCGATTCGCGGAGCCGCCTATGCCGGTGAAGCCGGTATTCAGGCGGTCGATGTATCTTTTGATGACAGCCGAACGTGGGAGCCTGCAAGATTGGTCGGCCCTGACGAAACCCATGCCTGGCGACATTGGGAGTATCTGTGGGAGGCTGATCAGACCGGCGATTTTACGATTATGGCCCGCGCCACGGATACCATGGGGCGCCAACAGCCTGAGTCAGCCCACTGGAACGTACTGGGCTACGGAAATAACGGCATCCGGGAACATGCCATCGTTGTCCACATCGCATGAGTGAATCGGCAAAATGCTTCATTATCGATTCAATACGGCGGCCGCCAATGGCCTAACCGAATGAATTCTTCCAAAAAGGAGCTCTGGTATGGCAGAAGAAGACTTGCTAATCGTCAACATCTCAGGACCTGATCGTCCCGGAATTATAGCAGCTTTTACGAAGGTGCTGCAGAACCACCAAATTGAAATACAGGACATTCAACAGGCTTCGCTGCTACAAAACATCGGACTGCACTTGTTGTTAAAATTTGATGCCGCGAATCAATCCAAAGACAGCGCCATCAAAGACCTTCTTTTCGAGGCCAATCAACTCAATCTTACACTCAACTTCCAACTGCTTGCGCCGGATAAAATTAAAAGAATAGACCTTCGCAAACGACTGGTCCTCACCTATTTCGGAGATACGTACGCCATCGCTGATCTATCAAAAGTGCTCGCAGAGGAAAATGCAAATATTGAGATGTTATTCAGCCAAACGCATCACGGCGCCCGTTCTTTTGAAATGATTGTAGACATTATCGGGGTCAAAAATGTAGACCGCCTGAAAAGCCGCATGATGGGAAAAAGCCGCGATTTAAATGTTGACCTATCCGTTCAAAATATGGTTGCACATCGCAAAAACAAGCGCATGATATGCTTTGATATGGACAGCACACTGGTGACAATGGAGGGCATTGATGAAATGGCCCGCAAAATGGGTGTCCATCGGGAAGTTGCCAGAATCACGGATAAGGCTATGCGCGGCGACTTTGATTTTGAAGAATCTCTCAGGCAACGGGTAGCCATGCTCAAGGGGATGCACCTGGATGATGTGATGGAGATCAGAAATCAAATGAATCTTTCCCAGGGGGCGGAGGCGCTTTTGACAACCCTCAAATGGCTTGGGTTCAAATTGGGGATCGTTTCTGGAGGATTTGATATCTTTGCCGACTTGTTGAAGGATAAATTCAATCTGGATTTTGCTTTCGCCAACCGTTTGGAGATCAAAAACGGCACCCTGACCGGAAAGATTAAGGGAGACATCGTCAACACTGCTCAAAAAGCCCGTCTCGTCAACCAGGTGGCATGTGATGCGGGCATTCCGCTGGACCAGGTGGTAGCCATCGGCGATGGTGCCAACGATTCATTAATGCTGACCCAGGCGGGTTTGGGAATTGCCTACAATGCAAAAAAGGCATTGGATCGGGTTGCCAACGTGGCCCTGTCCCACGCGCGTTTCAACCATGTCTTTCATCTTCTGGGTATCACGGAAGATGACATTGAGGAGGCTATGTCCTGTGCGGCTGTTTAAGCCTCTTCCGACACCAGCAGCCTGAAATCGATCAAAAAGCAACCTTGGATTGAAAGGACTAGGCTCACATAAAAAAAAGCTATGATGAATCCCATTCAGACCAAATCTCGCGGCGCCCTTTATGGCCTATGCATCGGAGATGCACTGGCGATGCCGGTTCACTGGTACTACAACCGCCAGGCATTGATTCAGGATTACGGCCGGGTAACGGACTACTTGGCACCGCACAATCCGCATCCGGACAGCATTCTATGGCGCTCAAGCTACAAGGCGCCAAACGCTAGAGGCGAAATTCTGCACGATCAAGCCCCCTACTGGGGGCAAAAAGAAATTCATTATCACCAGTTTCTCAAAGCGGCAGAGAACACCTTAAATGTCAAAATTTGCCGGCTGCTCGTTGACTCGATAAACCAAAGCGGCACCTACGACGCGGACGATTTTCTGAGAAGATACATCGCCTTCATGACAACCCCGGGCAACCATCAGGATACTTACATCGAGGAGTGCCATCGCAATTTCTTCGCAAATTATGCCAGGGGCATGCCGCCAAACAGATGCGGAACCGAAGAAAAGCATATCGGCGGTCTGGTCGGAATTGTTCCCATTGTTGTTTTTTATTTCAACCGGCCCCACCAAGCCCGCGAGGCCGCCTTGACCCACCTGGCGTTGACCCACCCCGGTCTCAAAATGAAAACTGCCGGATCATTGTTGATCGATATTTTGCTGAAGGTGCTCAATGGCGTCCGGTTGAAAGAAGCCATTGTTGAGGAAATTGAAAAACAGCAAAATCCCTTGCTTGGACATCCGTTTATCAGATGGCTTGATGATCCTGACGACTGGGTGGTGGGTCCGCGCTTCAGCACGGCCTGTTATGTTGAGGACTCAATCCCGGCAGTTGTTTATCTGGCATTAAAATACCACGACGATCCGGAAAATGCGCTCATCGCCAATACCAATCTCGGCGGAGACAACGCCGCGCGCGGGGCGGTACTTGGAGCGCTTATGGGGGCATCCTACGGCATTGAAAAGTTTCCACGTCGATGGATTGATGGACTCGTTGAGCCATTGCCGGATATTTTGCACCCATAATAGTGCGTTATCGAAGGTCATGTCGCTGAGTTGTTGAAATTGATTCAGGTGTTTCTGCCAGCTCTTTGATTATCGCTTCGGCCGCATGTCGGCCGGAAAGCAGGGCCCACTGGATGCCCGGAACGCTTTGGTACTCGCCGCAAACATAAATACCCGGTTTCAGCGGTTTTGCTGGAACGGTTGGATCCGGCATCGGCGGCGGCTGGGCAGGCAACGCATGTGGGATGCGGTAGGTTTTCAAATGCCGCCATTTTTCAACCACGGATCCGAACCATTCGGTTAACTCTTTTCGTACCAATGATTCTGCGATCTTGTCGTCTAACGCTAACTGTCCGATCAACACCACAGATATCAGCTCTTCTCCGGCCGGCGCATATGAGGTTGCGACGATGCTGGGAACGGTCAGGCTGTTGATCACGCCGGTCCCTTCGCCATTTAGGATTAGGTAGGGATCATTGATCGGCGCTTTTGGGGCCGCAAAATAAAGACATAATTCGCCCTGAGAGACCATTGATGCGGATTTTCCCAGTAAACGCAGCGTCTCCGGAGCATCGGTCGCCAACACCGCTGCACGGCACTTGAGTGTTTGTCCGGATGATAAAACCGCACCGCCCGGATGGATCGCTTCGACCCGGGTTCCGGTCCTGATCGCCCCCTCTGGTAAATCTTCGGCGAGCTGGCTGGCGATGGCCGCCATCCCCTGGCCGGGCAAAGCAACATCGCCCTCGGCAAAGACACGCAGAACGTATTTGAACACATTGCTTGATGCCTGAATCGCCGGATCAAGGCAGACACCCCCGAAAAACGGCTTAAAAAGCCGCTCGATCATTTTTTCTGAAATCCCCCGGGATTGCAGGAATTCGAGCGTCGTCATATCCGGACCCTGAAACACACTGGAAACACTTCCCCGCCGGGCGCTGGATGCCATTCGAAGCATCCGCAAACGGTCAGCAAAGGTGCCAACCGGCGCCGTCAGGGAGCTCCAAATGTCTCTCGGACGACGCCGGGGGTCAGAGATTCGCTTAAATTTACCTGCCGCTCGGATAATCGCTCCCGGGGCAAATGGTTTCAAGTCGAGGCGATGGTAGTCTAATTGGCGACGGGCCTCGGGGTATGCGGTCTGCAATACCTGGAATCCGTGGTTCAATAAAAACCCGTCCAGCACATCGGTTTTCAGGCGGCCGCCAATTCGGTCATCGGCCTCAAGAATGATAAAAGACACGCTGCGGTTCATCAGGTGTCTTGCACATGACAATCCGGCAAGGCCGGCACCGACGACGACAACGTCAACATCTGTTAATTTCATCTAAACCTCCGGGCAAACTGCAGGTGAGCCGCTACCGGCGTTCACGGCTTAAAATGCGGGCCACTGCGTGCTCATACAAATTCGGCTGTTTGTCTTTGTCGATCTCCCGCAGTTCATCACCGGCTGATGGCGGTCTTCGGCTTTGCCGGGGAAACTGTTTAATCCGGACTAAATAATCGTCCACAAGCTGCCGGGCGTGTTCGGTTTTAAAACGCCGGATCAGTGGAAATAGTCGGTCACAATCCTCCAGAGTCAGCAAGTTGACGGTGCGAATACAGGCCAGTTCGTTGCGAATATGTGGAAATGTTTCTAAATCGACCGACACTTCTTCTTTTTCAATCAGTTTGGAATAAATAACTGATCGCGCTGCAAGCAACTCTTCTGTTAACGTTCCATGGATTCTTGGATGAAATATGTAAGTCAGTGTCAACCGATCACCGGGGCCAAACAGGTGCCCCTTGACGCCAAGAATTTTCAGCGCTTTACGGGCCAAAAATACGGGTTTGAGTTGCAGCGATTGCGGCAATCTTTTTTTCAGAAGATGATACAACGCAAGATGAATCACACCGGCTTCGATAAATGCAGAAGAGCCCTTATTTAATTCAGCGGCTAAGACCCGGGCCCGCAGGCTGTCACGTAAACGAAATCGGGCCGCATCAGCGCGCGCAAACCGGATGATCGCCTGAATGGCAACCTTAAATGAACCGTTCATCACGATCTGATAGTAATCTAAAAGGGCCTTGGTGGCATCTCGCTCTGCCTGATACACCTGATGGTGAACCGAGTCCGGCTGAAGTTCTTCAGGCCGATGCCCCTGTGAAAAAAAGGTATGAATCGCCAGAAGATGTTCTAAAAACGGCTCTACTTGAATAATTTTCTTGCCTTTCTGGTAAAGATCACGCAAGAGGCGACACAGGCGGCGGCTAAATTGCGGGTATTCGACCTCGGCGGGCAACAAATAGTCATCAATTGGCAGGGCGCCTTGAAGCATTTCCTGTAATCCGTTTGCGGGCGGTTCTTCCAGGAAAATGACATCGTGGCGCTGCATTAAATCAGCTGCTATGTCGATGACTTCCGACCGATGAATTGAAAATCCGATGGTGATGGGTTTCATTGGCTTACGTGAGTGCTAAGGTCTATTTGGTTCAAATTATAGTTTACGAAAAGATCTTTACAAGACAATCTAATGAATTAACGTATATATAATAATGCGCAGTAAATTAGAATTTGCAAACAGCATTTATTCAAAAAGAGGGGGAAATATAGTTATGAGAAGGTTTGCCGTTATTTTTCTCATTTTAATTGGGTTAGCTGTTTGGGCCCCCAAGGAGGCATTGTCTATGGATTTAACGCAGTTTCAGTGGAAAAACCGGCTGCTTTTTCTTTTTGCCGAGGATGCCAACGATCCTTTTTTCAAAAATCTACAAAGCCAAATTATGGCTCAAAAAGCTGAAGTGGACGACCGGGATTTGATTGTTTTTGAGTTGCCTGCAACAGGTCCCGCCCGAATGGGTCCGACACCTTTGGACCGGCAGCAGGCCGATTCGATACGCACTCACTTTGACATTTCCAGCAATACGTTCAGCCTCATTCTGGTGGGTAAAGACGGCGGGATCAAACTCAAACGTGAGGATCGGGTTGATTTAAGCGACGTTTTTGGATTGATCGACTCGATGCCGATGCGCCAGGGGGAAATGCAGCGGAAAAGTAAATGATTTTGAATTTTCTATGCAGTAAATGAGTTTAGCATCATAAAAGATGCCAATTTACTGCAAATAAAGAAAACGACCATTTGAGGAGGGTGAAAGATGGACGCGAAACATTTTCTTATTGTGGGCGGCAGTTCCGGCATCGGTCTGGAAATTGTCAAAGCGCTTCATGAAAAAGGTAACGAAGTCTACGTGGGTTCACGAACCAATGATCAACTGGCCGACCTCAGCGGCGTGCATCATTTGCCGCTGGATGTGACGGCCGACTCTCTCAATCTCGAAGGACTACCAGAAGTGTTAAAAGGAATGGTTTATTGCCCGGGGACCATCCAGCTCAAGCCCTTTCAGCGTCTGACAATCGATGACTTCTTAGAAGATCTTCAGGTTAATTTCCTGGGCGCGGTGAAAACCATTCAAGCCTGCTTGACCCGTCTACGAAAATCAAAAACAGGCGCGTCGGTTGTCCTATTCAGCACGGTGGCCGTAAAGACCGGCATGCCATTTCATGCTTCTGTCGCCGGCGCCAAAGCGGCTGTGGAGGGACTTACACGATCACTGGCCGCTGAATTTGCGCCCCGTATCCGAGTGAACGCCATCGCCCCGTCTCTGACCGATACGCCCCTGGCTCAAAATTTATTGTCCAGTGATGAAAAGCGTCAGGCCTCGGCGGATCGCCATCCCTTAAAACGGATCGGAACAGCGCCGGAAATTGCCGGTTTAGCCGTGCATTTACTGTCGGATGACAGCGCCTGGTTGACCGGTCAGGTTATTCACATCGATGGGGGCATGAGCGCTTTGAGAACCTTTCGGTAATAAGGATATGATTGTTGTATTTTTTGATAAATTCCATTAAAGAAAAGTTGTGAATGCGATCATCGGAGACATTTGGAATAAACTGAAATCACTATTTTCAGATATGTTTGCTCGATGAAAAAAGTGAAAAAAACCTCTAAGGAATCCAATTTTCTGCTATCGCTCTGGCGCTGGTTTGACGCGGATGCGTCTGCTGATCAAATACCCACCGCTCCCATCAAGAAAGTCGACTGGTTTCGAATCCTTCCATTTGTGATCATGCACATGATGTGTCTGGGCGTGATTTGGGTTGGGTGGAGCTGGTTTGCCGTTTTGACGGCAGCCGGGCTTTATTTTATTCGGATGTTTGCCATCACCGGATTTTACCATCGTTATTTCTCCCACAACGCGTTTAAAACCAATCGGTTCTGGCAATTTGTGTTTGCTGCCATGGGCAACTCCTCGGTTCAGCGCGGACCGTTGTGGTGGGCAGCGCATCATCGCCATCATCACCGCTACGCGGATACGGAAAAAGATATCCATTCACCCAGCCAGCACGGATTTATCTGGAGCCACATCGGGTGGCTAACGTCGCCCGCGAATTTTCCGACCAAAATGCAATATGTAAAAGATTGGGCCAAATATCCGGAGCTGCGCTGGATCAATCGCTTCGACATTGTCATTCCGGTTCTACTGGCCGTTACTTTATTTTGGGGGGGAAATTTATTGCAAAACGATGCACCCGGCTTGGGGACCAATGGCCCGCAGCTGCTGATCTGGGGGTTTTTTATTTCTTCGGTTGCACTTTTTCACGGAACGGTGACCATCAACTCTTTTGACCACATGATCGGTACCCGTCGCTATAATACTCCGGATACAAGTCGCAACAATGCTATTTTAGCGCTGATTACATTGGGCGAGGGGTGGCACAACAATCACCATCATTACGCGATTACCGCGCGCCAGGGATTTTACTGGTGGGAGATTGATATTACCTATTATTTGCTCAAGCTCCTGAGTTGGCTGGGCATCGTCCGGGATCTGCGGGGTTTGCCGGAGGGTTTGCGACAACAAAATCGGGTGGTCGCCGAGACCACTTAACCCAAATAAAAACGTGAATGTATCGTTAAACCATTGAGGAGAAATTCAAATGCGAATCGCTGTCATCGGAACCGGCATTGCAGGCATGCTGACTGCATACCTGCTCAGTGATGATCATGAACTGGTCGTCTATGAGGCAGAGGATTATGTCGGCGGGCACACCAACACGGTTGATGTCAGCCTGAATGGCACATCCTATGCCGTGGACACCGGCTTTATTGTATTTAACGAAAAGACGTATCCGAATTTTGTCAAGCTGATGAAACACCTGGGGGTTGCCTGGCAGACGTCTAACATGAGCTTTAGCATGCAGTGTAAAAAAACCGGGCTTGAATTTAGCCCCAGTTCTTTGAATTCGCTTTTTATCCAGCGCAAGAACCTATTGCGCCCGTCGTTTTATCGGATGATATTCGACATTTTTAAATTTAGACGAGAATCCGAAGAACTTCTTAAAAGCGATGACTATAGTTTGACCCTCGAAGATTTTCTGGCCGCCAGAAACTTTTCTCGGCTTTTTGTCGAACATTTTATCATTCCGATGGGCGAAGCCATCTGGTCGGCAGATCCGGTTCAATTCAACGAGTTTCCGGCCCTGTATTTTGCCCAGTTTTTTAAAAACCACGGTTTTCTGAATGTTCGCAACCAGCCGCAGTGGCAGGTCATCAAGGGCGGTTCCAAACAATACGTCAAACCGCTCACCCAACGATATTGGGATCAGATCCGAATCAATTGCCCGGTGAAAGCGGTTCGGCGACATCCGGATCATGTCGAGGTGCAGGCTGAAAACAGCCCAACAGAGCATTTTGATCAGGTGGTAATTGCTGCCCACAGCGATCAGGCCCTGGCAATGCTGCAGGACCCGACAGACACCGAAAAAGAAATCCTGGGTGCCATCCCCTATCAGGAGAATCAGGCGATCCTGCATTCAGACGAGTCGATTTTACCGCGTAAAAAGGCAGCCTGGGCTAGCTGGAATTACCATATACCGCAGTCGGAGCTCGGGCGAGTAGCCCTTACGTATGACATGAATATCTTGCAAAGTTTAGGCGCTCCGATCGAATACTGCGTTACGCTCAATTTGCCGCATAGCGTTGATCCCGCCAAAAAAATCAAAGAAATGCAATACCATCATCCGGTGTATAATCCGAAAAGTCTGGCTGCGAGAAACCGACATCAAGAGATCAACGGGGTCAAGCGCACCTATTTCTGTGGCGCCTATTGGGGCTACGGATTCCATGAGGATGGTGTCAATAGCGCACTGGTGGTTGGCAAACATTTCGGCAAATCCCTCTAAAAAATATTTTCAAATGGATTTGATTTCGGCCGGACACAGACATGTATAATTCCCTCAGACCTTTTAGAAATATTTTCGATCTATTTGCTGACGAAATTAATTTTGTGCTTATATTGAAATCGTTTAGCGAGATAGATTTCATTTTAACAAGGATGACGCATGCAAAGCTGCATTTACGAGGGCACCGTTCGACATCGCCGGTTCAGTCCGACACCCAACCGTTTTCAATATCGCCTGTTTTTTATGTATCTGGACCTGGAAGAATTGCCCACCGTGTTCGACAATCATCCCCTCTGGTCTTTCCAGCGGCCGAACATCGCCTATTTTCGACGTAGAGATCACTTCGGCGATCCGAAAATGCCGATCGACCAGGCGGTGCGTCGTCTCGTTGCCGAAAAAGCCGGACGTCCGCCTGAGGGGCCGATTCGGATGCTGACCCATTTGCGGTATTTTGGATATTGCTTTAATCCGGCCAGTTTCTATTATTGCTATGATGCCACGGATTCAACCGTTGAAACCATTGTCGTTGAAATACACAACACACCCTGGGGCCAAGTGCATTGCTATGTCCTGGGCCGGGAACAGAACGAACATCCGGTCAAAAACTGGCGGCGGCATCGCTTTGAAAAGGTTTTTCATGTTTCTCCGTTTATCGATATGAATATTGATTATGACTGGCGTTTTCGCGAACCCGACGCGGCGATTCGCGTACATATGATCGACTATGAAAACGGACAAAAGCTTTTTGATGCCAGCCTTGCATTGAAACGACGCAAGATCAGTCCGGGAGCACTGAACCGGGTGCTGATCAAATACCCGCTGATGACGGCCAAAGTCACCACCATGATTTACTGGCAGGCACTGCGGTTATTGCTCAAAAAGACCCCTTTGTTTGATCATCCCAAAAAGCGCAAACCGATTGCAGAAAGGGAACACCGATGACCACATCAATTATGCCCTCAGATGCGCCGCCGCTGGAAAACATTAAGGCGCGCTCGACG
>JASFGM010000002.1:0-16668 GCA_050123755.1 Desulfobacterales bacterium | reverse complement strand
ACTTCCACCTGGTGAAATTAAGCGGCTTTATGAGCAAAAGTTAAAAATATTCATTGCGATAGCAATAAGTAGTGCTGTTATTGCAGTTATTGTAGGTGGTCTTTCAATTTTTAATACCATGATGATGTCTGTTTCAGAGCGAACTAAAGAAATTGGTGTCAAAAAAGCCTTAGGCGCGTCAAATATAAATATTATGTTAGAATTCATCACCGAAGCTGGAATAATTGGTATTATCGGTGGTGTCGGCGGTTTGGCGATGGGCCAGCTAATAATACATATACTTAATGAAGGTATTTTAAGCGGAGGTATAATCCTATTTGTCATAACTCCACGACTTATCGTTTTTGTACTGCTCTTCGCTGTTCTGCTTGGTATTCTTGCAGGATTATTTCCCGCTTTGGTTGCTTCTAGACGTAAACCCATTAATGCCTTGAGGGCAGACTAATATGTTTCTAATTGAGACACATAACGTATCTAAAATTTACCGCATTGGTAAAAGAGAAGTTGCAGCACTAAATGGTATTTCACTACAGATAAGGAAAGGATCCTTTTTGATTATCAAGGGTCGCTCCGGCTCAGGCAAGACAACATTGCTCAACTTAATCGGTTGCCTCGATCGTCCGACCAAAGGGAAGATTTTGATGAATGGATTAGAGGTGAGTAAACTTCCGGAACGCGAGTTGCCTATTATTCGCCGCAAAAATATTGGATTTATCTTCCAACATTTTCATTTATTACCAACCCTAAATGCTCTTGATAATGTTATGCTCCCGCTTAAATATGATGGGGTACCAAGAAGTGAAGCTATAAAGCGTGCTACCGAACTGCTGGAGCATGTAAATATGGGGCAACGGCTGCGGCACCGCCCTAAAGAACTTTCAGGGGGAGAACAGCAAAGAGTGGCTATTGCACGCGCGTTGGTAAATTATCCATCTATTGTCCTTGCAGACGAGCCAACAGGGGATCTTGATTCAAAAACCGCAATATCGGTTTTTGAATTAATAAAAGAATTGAATAATACTATTGGACAGACATTTCTGATAGTAACTCATGATGATTTGATATCTGATTATGCTGAAAGAAAAATCCAGCTGCAGGACGGGATAATACAAAGCGATACGCAAGATGAAGCCTTTTCATAAGTAAAATAATTTTGCAAATCATTGCTTGCTTCTGTATCGCTATTAATTTTCAGTTTCAAGAATCGATTCGATCATTTCTGCTAATGTCGCTACGTTTGGCTCTTCAAACATGCTGTCTATCGGGAATTCAATTTCAAAATGTTTTCGCAACTGCGCATAGATCTGCGCAGCCAGCAGTGAGTGACCGCCAAGGGCAAAAAAATTGTCGTATATCCCTACTTTATCGATGCCGAGCAGTTGTTGCCAAATTTCAGCCACTTTCTCTTCAGTTCTATTTCGAGGCGCCACATATTTTGTACCCAGAATGGGCCGCGGGTGTTTTTTTTCTGGCTTCGGCATCTTCTCCAATGCCTGTGTGATGCGTTTGATCGTAATGGTTTTACTATCTTTCATTCTTTTAGTTAAGTCATGAGTTGAAATTAGAATATGGGGAAGTGCGCAAGAAATAGAACGTTTTAATATTTCGACACCCTCTTCAGGGAAAACTCCGACTTCAAAAAATTGTTTGGGATAATTGTGCTCAAGCAGGTCATTTTCGGGGGTGTAACTTATCTCCTGGGCCGAATAATGGTGAGGTGTATTATTGGAGCGATAATCAGTAATGAATCTCTCGATTTTATTTCTATTGATCTTATCTTCCCGCATAATTAAATCTGCCAGGGCATCTCCATTGGGGTGAGATAGGATGATTTTCCCGATGTGCTCACCCGTGGTCATGTATTTGAAAGCATCTGAGGCGCGGGCTAAAGGGAACAGTTTAAATGGCATGAGATCCAGAACGTTATTTTCAAATAATTCGACCACATCATGCCAATAAGAAGTGAAGTTTGGCATTTCAGGTCTCATCATTATTGCATGGAATGTTGCATTTTTAGCAAATAATCCTAAATTAATTCTATGGTTTAATAAGATATCACGCATGCCGATTTCCAGGAACCTGCCATAGGGTGCAAGTATTGAAAGACTTTTAGGGATGAATTTTCCTGAGAGCGAGTTTAAAACAACATTTACACCTTCGTTTCCAGAATCTGCTAAAATTTCATCGGCGAAATCTAATGATCTTGAATCATAAACGTTTTTTATCCCGATTGAAGATAAAAAGTCACGTTTTTTTGGTGTACCCGCTGTTGCAAAGATTTCCGCTTCTCTCCACCGAGCAATTTTTAAAGCAGCCATTCCAACTCCACCGGTAGCAGAGTGGATCAACACGCGTTCGCCATTACGAAGCTTTCCCAATATCATAAGCGCATAGTAGGCGGTTAAGTAAGCAACCGGAATTATTGCTCCTTCCTCAACGTTCAGATTTGAGGGTATTGGAGCAACCAATGCTGCGGGGGTATTTACATAATGGCTAAAGGATGAATTTGCAAAACCCATCACCACATCGCCAATGTTGAAACTATCGACTTTTTCTCCCACTCTTACAATCCTGCCCGCAAACTCCATTCCTAATTCTATTGGTGGTTCTTCCACCGGCGGAATCATTCCCAATACCATCAAAACGTCTTTAAAATTAAGTCCTGTTGCGGAAACCTCTATTTCGACCTCATGAGGGAGTGGTTTATTTCGTATCGATGAGCGAAATTTTAGACTATCCAATATTCCCGGTGACTTTATTTCTAATCGTATATTCTCTACTTTTCTTTTAGCTTTAGCATTGGATTTTAATTCCGAAAATACTTTTGAATCTACCTTTCTAAGTGTATACTGTTCAACTTGAATTAGTTGTCGTCCATGTTTATCCATAACTGAAATAGAGAAACTCAGGGTTTGTTTTGCCGCGGCCGCCTTAGATGTACTTTTTACATAACTGATTATTTTTTGCGGCAATGGCCCTCTTATCGCAATGTTTTTAAAGTAAAATGGCAGGTAAAGATTTTTTTTAGACATTCCAATTCCCATAAAGCCGGTTGCGATATCAAATAATGCAGGATGTAATTTGTAATGCTTAAAATCTTCAGCATAAGTTTCCGGTAGCTCCAATTCAGCGAGTCCTTCGTTTTCACCGAATTGTATCCAGTTTATATTTCGCCATCTTGAGCCGTATGTAAGGTATTTTGTCATTGAGATAGCATTTTCAGACATTAATAAATCTTTGCTATGAGTTTTCTCTTTAATTTTCTGAATATTCATTGTGTGAATTGGCCCTGACTCTAAAAACGTAACCTCTCCTTGTGCGTGTACTTTCCACAAGTCTTTCTTCGATACAGTGTTGCTTTTTATCGAAAATTTGTGATGGTCGCCGTGATCTGTCAGGGTCACTCTGACCACCCGTTTTTCATCATTTGCTAAACTTAGAGGATTCAAAAAGTATATTTCTCGAATAGTAATGGACTCGTAGTTTGTGTTTTGAACAAATGCTGCTCTGACCATTTCCAAAAAAGCGGTACCGGGTAATGTTGCTCTGTTTAAAATCCTGTGCTCGTTCAGAAGCCAATGATCATCAACACTCAAAAGGGACTCGTAAATCTTCTCTTTGGAAGTGCCACCAACAAAACGATCTAAAAGAGGATGGGATGTCTTGGCAGACCCTACCTGGGGCTCAGTCGTTGGACTGGTATAGAGTTTTGGTCGGTTGGCCGCCATACCAACTCCTTTCCAGGCATCCCAGCCAATAGCAAGCGTATATGAATTTCCTTGATCGGACTTGTAATGGGCGAACGCATTTAAAAAAGCATTTGCAGCGGTATAGCCGACTTGTCCGACCGGCGCTAAATATGAGGATAGCGATGAGAAAAGAATAAAAAAATCTAATGCTCTTTCTTTGAAAATCTTGTCTATGACCAAAGTGCCCTTCACTTTGGGAGCCATTACCATGTCTGTCATCTCAGCCTTTCTTCGGTTGATCAAAGCCCCGTCTGGAATCCCTGCGCAATGAATTACACCGTTTATCCGACCGAAAACGTTTTCAGCCTGATGAATTGCTCCGCTCATATTCTCTATATCGGTAACATCAGCACTGAGCACCAAAATCTTGCCACCTAATATCTGAAGTTTGCGGATTTTTCTGATTTTTCTACTGACATTGTCATGCTTATCATGGGTTTTCAGCCATTCGTCCCATTTTTTAGGGGGCGGGAAAACGGATCGTTGGATTAAAACAAGCTTGGCGTGAAAGGTTGAGGATAAATGTTCGGCAAGCTGCAAGCCTACCCCCCCTAAACCACCTGTAATCAGATAAACACCGCTTTGGCGAAAGCGGGTAGCCTCGCTCGTTTGTCCATTGAATGCAAGCGGCTCAAATGCTTCGATCCATCTGTCTTCTCCGCGAAATGCAATAATAGATTCATTGGGGGAATTCGATAATTCTTGAATCAGCAGATCCAGCAGGTTTTGCATCTGATTCGATTGACACTCTGGAATACATATATCAATGCTTCGGCAAGTAATTCCTGGATATTCTTTAGGGATTACTCTGCAGGGGCCCATAATAATGGATTTTTCAGGACAGATTTCGTCGCTGTTTTTCACTTTTTGCATGTTGTTGGTCACAAGCTCTATTCTTAAAGGATCTTCTCCATTCTGCCTGCTAAATACCTGTACGATATTCAATAAACTGTTAAATACTTGTTTCTGAATCTGATTTATAGATCTAATAGATAGATGAGTAAATTTATTAGATGTAATCCCCCACAGGTGACAGATAATTTGAATGGTTTTTCCCATCTCCTGAAGATTTTCGAATAGGGCTTTGTAATGATCGTATTCTGATGGATTCAGGCAGAATGTGTTTTTATTAAGCTTGGTGAAATGATCAGCGATCCTTACAATTGTAACGTCCTGATTGGCGTCATCAAGTTTTTTTACTATTTGTTGCCCTATTTTGCATTGGTCAATAAAGAAAAGCCAATTTTTTCTTTTTGATTTTAAATCAACTTGCGCATATTCATTTTTCAGATTGGACTTCCGCCAGACCGGCCGGTAAAACCATTCTGTTATTTCCCTTTTTTTATGTGTTTGGTTCGGTATATTGCTATCAACCATGTTTGCTGTTTTGGGCTCTATCCAAAATCGTTTGCGTTCAAATGGATACGTCGGCAAAGGAATCCGCTGACAACCTGAATTGAAATATAAACTCTGCCAATCTATATCTATCCCTTGACACCAAATATGTCCCAGCGATGTAAGTAAAATTTCCGCGTCGGAACGTCTGTCCGAGGGATGCGGCAGGGTATTTATAAATAGATGCTTAGAATGTTTATCATCATGCTGCCGAGCGAGGGTTGTCAACGTCTGACCTGGTCCAACTTCAACCAATATAAGGTTTTCTCCCTGTAACATTACTTTTAATCCATCCGAAAACCTTACGGTGTTTCTCAGGTGTCGGGCCCAATAGTTCGGATCGGTAGCTTCTTCCTTTTTTATCCAGGTTCCAGTTACATTAGAAATGAAAGGAATCTGAGGGGATTTTAGATTAACTTTTTTAACCTGTTCAGTGAATTCTATGAGAATTGGATCCATCATTTGTGAATGAAAAGCATGTGATGTGTGAATACGATGGTGGGATATATTCATGTTTGTTAACTTTTTTTCATACTTTTCAATTGTCTCAAATTTTCCAGAAACAACACACAGGCAAGGGCTGTTTAAAGCTGCTAGCGAAAGGTTATCCTCAAGATGTAGCCTTATTTCTCTTTCCGATTGAGTTACTGCTAGCATCGCTCCGCCAGGTAATTTCTGCATTAGCTTTCCACGGGTAACTATTATAAAGAGGACGTCTTTTAGAGAAAAGACACCCGCTAGACAAGCGGCAACATATTCGCCGATACTGTGTCCAATCATAGACTGCGGTCGAATGCCCCACTTAATCAATATTTTCGCTAATGCATATTCAATAACAAAAAGTGTTAATTGGGCATTTGAAGCTTGTTGTAGAGCTGAAGTGGCGGATTTTGTGTGATTTTCCCGAGCGAACATAATGGAGCGCAAGTCAATACCCCATTCATTTATAAGCAGCTCCGCACATTGATCAACTATGCTGCGAAAGGCTGGTATAGCCTGGTATAATTCCAGGCCCATGCAAATATACTGGGATCCTTGACCCGGAAACATAAAATTCACAAAATGATCTCGAGAAGCGAGATTATTTTTGAACGCGCCACCGTTATCACCGCTTTCTAGCAGCTTTACGGCGGTTTTGCGACTATCGCAGACAATCATCCGTCGATGTTTGAAGGACTTGCGGCCAACCATGAGGCTGAAGGCCACATCCGACATATTCAAATGAGAATGAAGCTTAAGGTGTTCAGCCAGCCTCTTTGCTGCAAAATCTAATGCGGCTTCTGATTTGGCTGAAAGGATTAATAAGTTTGGAGATTTCGAATCTTTGGATGAAGGGACGGGAGGCGCTTCTTCAAGAATTAGGTGGGCATTTGTCCCTCCAACACCAAAGGAGCTGACGCCTGCTCGGCGTGGAGTCGAACCCCTTTTCCATTGCTTCAACTGCGTATTAACATAAAATGGGCTTTTATTAAAATCTATCTCGGGGTTTGGTTTACTAAAGTGTAGGTTAGGCGGAATGAACCCGTTTTTAAGGGCTAAGACGGCCTTAATTAATCCTGCGATACCCGCTGCTGAATTCAAATGCCCGACGTTTTGTTTAACCGATCCAACAGCACAAAAACCATTTTCATCGGTATAAGCACGAAAAGCTTTTGTTAAAGCAGCGATTTCGGTGGGATCTCCCAAACTCGTTCCGGTTCCATGGGCTTCGACATAGCTAATTGTTCTTGCATCAACACCTGCAAGTGCCATCGCTTCTGCAATCACTTCCGCCTGGCCATTGATGCTCGGCGCTGTAAAGCCCATCTTCACTGCCCCATCGTTATTGATCGCTGAGCCTTTTATTACTGCATAAATGTAGTCCCTGTCATTTAATGCCTCATCTAGTCGCTTCAATACGACAATACCCAATCCACTGCCGAAGACGGTTCCGTTGGCTTTGGCATCCAATGATCTGCAATGTCCATCGGGAGAAGTGATTACCCCCTCCTGATAGAGATATCCACAATATTGTGGAACCATAATAGTGACACCACCGGCCAACGCAATGTCTGTTTGGTAATTAAGCAAGCTTTGACAGGCGAAGCATACGGCCACCAAAGAAGAAGAACAGGCAGTGTTGATGTTGAGGCTCGGCCCTGTCAGATTCAATTTGTAGGAAACACGCGTTGGCAGATAATCTCTATCGTTTGATAGTAGTATCTGCAAAAAACCGACTGTCTTTGTTAAATCAGGATTTGCCATGAGGTTGTTAATCAGATAGCTACTCCTACTGGTACTGGCGAAAACACCAATTCGATCAGAATTGTTAGCGGAACCATACCCTGCATTTTCAAGAGCTTCCCAGGCACATTCAAGAAAGACCCGGTGTTGCGGATCGATGATTTCTGCCTCTCTTGGATTTATGTCAAAAAAAGCGGCATCAAATAATTCTATCCCATCCAGTAAAGGTTTTGCTTTTACATAATTTGGATTTTGCAGCAAACTTGATTTTATACCTGCAGATATAAGCTCTTGATCAGAAAAAAATTTAATGGACTCCACACCTTCTTTGATATTCTCCCAAAATTGGTCAACATTATTCGCTCCGGGGAAACGGCCGGCTAATCCAATGATTGCAATACTCTCAATGTTTTTGTCTTGCTGTGATTCATTCATATGACCTTAGTCTCCTCATGAGAAATGGTTTTCTCCGATTTAATGCTTTTATTTGCTTTTCAGCCCGCCGGTGAACTCTCATGTAAAAACTTGAATCCAAATGTTCCTGCATTATATGCTTGGTTAAATCCCTTATGGTCGGATATTTAAACATTTCAATGAGGGATAAATCTAATTTGAGATTATTTTTTAGCTTGGAGTGCACCTGAACCAAAAGCAGGGAGTGGCCGCCTAAATCAAAAAAATTATCATGTATGCCGACGCTTTCGATGTTGAGTTCGTTCTGCCAGATTCTCGCAATGGCCTTTTCAACAAGATTGCGAGGCATACAGTAGGCTGAATTCAAATTAGGTCGCAGACTATTTGGCTCAGGTAGAGCCTGGCGGTCTAACTTTCCGTTGGGAGTCAATGGGATGGAATCGATTAATAAGAAAATCGACGGTATCATAAAATCTGGCAAGCTCAACTTTAAGAAAGAACGCATTTCAGAAGCTATCAATTTCTCTTTAAGTTCTGAAACCAAATAAGCGATCAAATGAATATCTCTTTTCTCACCACTTTTAGCTATTACGGCTGCATCCTGAACATCGGGGTGATCGCGTAGGGCAGATTCAATTTCTCCGAGTTCTATGCGGAAACCATGAAATTTTATTTGATCATCGCAGCGGCCAAGAAATTCAAGATTTCCATCAGGCAGAATCCGCGCCATATCTCCGGTGCGGTAAAAACGGTTTCCTGTTTTTCGGCCAGATGGATTCTTTATGAACCTTTCAGCAGTTAGTATGGGGCGGTTCCAATAGCTGCGCGCCAAACCGTCTCCGCTGAGGCATAATTCACCCGCAACACCGAAAGGAACCGGCTGCAAATTTTGATCTAGAATGAAGGCGCTTGTACCGGGAATGGGGCGACCAATTGGGGGTAGCCGGAGCTCTCCCGGCGGCACTCTATAAAAGGTTGAATAGACAGTGTCCTCCGAGGGACCGTATAGATTGTAAACGTTTTGGATATTTTTAGACTTATAAAGCGCTTCAGGCAATTCTCTTGATAACTTTTCACCAGCTAGATTAACAGTTTTTACAGATGCAGGAATCTTGTCTAACCTGGTCAATTCGGCGATTACTGAGGGAGTCGAGTTAATCAGGGTGACATCTGCATCCATTTTAGTGGATAACAGTTCGAAGATGTTTTCGACCAGTACTACGCATCCACCAAAGCACAGGGGCAAGAAGATTTCAAAAACTGACAGATCAAAACAGATCGAAGTTGAAGCCAGCACCCCCGCTCGTTCCTGGTCACCCCAGATATCTTTGGCCCAGTGGAGCAAAGCGCTTATACTATGATGCTCGACGGCAACGCCTTTCGGTCGGCCTGTGGAACCTGACGTGTAGATAAGGTAAGCCAGATTATTCGCATGAACGTCAAATGGAGGATCGGGTATTTCTGAAGTGCTTTCAGTCTGTGTGAATTGATCGAGATAAACTACGGGCCCTGAATGCTCTGGAAACACAGATGCCAACTTGTATTGCGTAAGCAGAATGTTCGCCTGTGAATCGTGCATCATAAACGATAGGCGCTTTGATGGATAGGCAGGATCCAGCGGCAGGTAGGCGCCACCCGCCTTTAACACTGCCATCAAGCCGACAATCAGAGACATGGATCTATCCGCGCAAATACCAACGATTTTGTCCGCACCTGCTCCTAATATCCTGAGGTGCCAGGCAAGCGTATTCGCCCGCTGATTGAGCTCGTGAAAAGTCCAGTGCTCCTTGCCGCGCACCACTGCAATTGCTGTGGGATTTTTTGCTGCCTGTGTCTCAAAAAGCTTATGCAAGCAGACCCCAGAGCCCCGCTTTAAGTTATCTGTATCGCTTGTCGCAACCATTTCTTTATGCTCGGCCTCAGTTAAAAAGTCGATCTCTGAAACGCGCAGGCTGGGATCTTTTACGACAGATTGCAGCAACCTGAGAAAATGTTTAATCAAAAGATCGATGGTTTCGGCACTGTACAAATCTGTACTGTATTCAATGAATCCGGCAACTTCGTTTTTATTGTTTTCCAGCTCCAGGGCCAAATCAAATCGGGAGGTTCCCGGGTCGATTGGCAACCATTCTGATTTTGTTCCTTTTAAATGGAATTTTGCGCCCCGACTGTTCTCATGAAACATGAAAAGAAATTGAAATAACGGATTATGGCTCAAATTACGACCGGGTCGCATTGCTTCGACAAGCTTTTCGAAAGGTAAATCTTGATGGGAATATGCCTCTGTTGTTACTTCATAGACCTGTTTACATACTTCCTTGAAAGTCGGATCGCTTGCAAAGTCAGTCACCAGAACCAGATTGTTGGCCAACGGCCCGATTAATTCTTCTGTTTCCAGACTGGGGCGGTGCGTAACGGTTGTACCCACGACTATTCTGGTTTCATTGGTATAGCGATACAAAAGTGCCTGGAAAGCAGCTAAATAAGTCATGAAGCGGGAAATCCGTGCTGTGCGACTCAGCATTTTGATTTCTTCAGACAGCGGATTCTGGATCGAAAAGCGTTGAACTGCTCCCCGGTAAGTGGTTATTAGTGGTCGGCTGTGGTCGGTGGGAAGCTGCATCAACAGGGGGATTCCTTCCAGTTTGTGTCGCCAGTGTTCAAGATGATGATTCAGTTGGTCGGCTTCCGCCAGCCTCTGCTCGATTTTTATGTAATCGTGAAATTGCATGGCCAATGCCGGCAAGGGTGATGGTTTTCCCGACACAAAGGCCTCATACAATTTCGAAAGCTCTTCCATAAAGACATTCCGAAACGAATAACCATCCATAACAAAGTGGTGCGATACCAGAACAAGGATATATATCTGACAATCCAGCTTAAACAGCGTCATGCGAAACAGGGGCGCATCCATGAGGTTGAAATGGCGCCTCACTTCTTCGGTGGCCATATCGATGGCTTTCTTCTCACGATCATGAGCAGCGTCGCCGGATAAGTCGAATGTGTGTAGCTTGATTTGGAGCTCCGGTAAGATTTTCTGCAAAGGCCTGCCACCTGAGGTCACGCAACTGGAACGCAATATCGAATGCCGTCTGATGATTTCGCTGATACTTGCCGTTAAAGCAGAAACGCTCAAGTTTCCGGTGATCCGAAATGCACAACTTACATTGTAGGCGGGGGAACCCGAAATTAGTTGTTCAAAAAACCAGATGCGCTTCTGCGCAAATGAAAGGGGTTTGTGGTCGAATTGAGCTTTATGTGCGTGCGCCGGATGGTCTAATAGGCCGATTAATTCGGTTTTACGGTTTTTGAGGGCCTCCCGTATGGAAGGTGTTATTGCACCGGCGGGCGCCCGATAGCGCAAGTTCTTTCCATCGACCCAAATGTCTATATGCCGATTGCGGAGAATTTGTAAAAATTCTTCTATGTTCATATCTCACCTTCTTCGATATCTTCGAATCGGCCATTGGGAGAAAAATACTTACCGCTGTTCTCTGCCAAACCGATTGCTCCACCTAAGAGGGAATGGAGTAAAACTTGCCCTTCCTTCAAGGAGAATAAATGACGAACCGGTGTAAAATTCAAGCTGCCGATCGGGCACAATCCAATCCGGTGTTCAATGGCTGTTGTCGCCAGAAGCTGGCTCATGTAGCCGCTGTCAAGAGTGGCAAGGTGCACACTGTTGGGCCCATACATTGGAAATATTGCGTCCAGATCCACGATAAGAAAAATGGCAAAGGCGGCTTCGTCGAAAATGCCTCTGTTGTATAGTCTCCCGTATATGGCGCGGTCCAGTCGAGCATTCAATACCAATGGATAAAGGCAATGGTGAATCGGGTGGTAATAATAGGAGCCGTGTGTTAATCCTTCAACACGGCCATGCTTGATGTAAAGGTAGGTTTGAACGCTGTATAGCCCTCCGGCGGAAGGGTATAGATACTTGGCGTTGTCGTTAATATAAATCTGCCGCAGGCATCCGATGAACCGGCTGAAATTCTCAAAAGAAATGGGCTCTTTTTCGAATTTACGATAACTGCGCCGCCTCGCGTAGGTTGCTTTTACGCTGTCCGGGTTAGGCAATTCATTTAATTGGACGCCTGCATGGTTCGGCAACATCGAACGGATACCGGGCTGGCTGATACGGAATTGTTCCCTTTCTAGCGGGTCCTTGATCATTATCGCCTTCGAGGTATATGGCGCCGGGATCGGTTCACAGGCGGGTTCGAACCCCTGGTCGATGATGCGATTTCGTTGGTATGCATTGACCAGGCCGGAAATGCTCGGCACTTGGTAAACTTGATCTATACGTGGCCGAAAAGACAGCTCTTGTTCCAAACGATTCAGAATTCGGATGATATCGATTGAAGTAGCCCCAAGGCTGAACCAGTTGGCATCGGGATCTGCAATTTTTATCTGCAAAACGCGAGAAACAATTTCCATCATGCGAGTCCCCACGTCATCGGTTTGAGGAACCGATGCGGATATCGACATCTTTGACGCCACCTCAGGCACAGGCAGACTGCGATGATCAACCTTCCCGTTGGGCAGAAGCGGCATTTTATCCATCACGATGAATGCCGATGGAACCATCTGTTCCGGCAAGCGCTGACGCAAATATGTCTGCAACTCGGAATAATTGAGATCATTCTTATACTCCGATTTCTTTACCACGTAAGCAACCAGCCGGTATTGACCTTCAGGGTCTTTAACTGCTTTAACCAGGGAGGTCTGAACCGAGGAATGCTCGGATAGCGCAAACTCCACTTCGCCTGCTTCGATTCGATGTCCGCGAATTTTTAGCTGAGAATCGGTGCGTCCTAAAATCTCTATATTGCCATCCGGCAGATACCGTCCCAGATCTCCTGTTTTGTATAGCCGTTCCCCGGTGTCCGGGTGCCGGATGAAGGAGCTTTTGGTTTTCTGATCGTCCTTCCAATACCCCTTTGCTAATCCAACTCCTGCACAGTAGAGCTCTCCCGTAACCCACACAGGCCGTTCTTCCATTGATTCATTCAGAACATAATATTGAGAGTTTGAGATTGGCTTCCCATAGGGAATTTTTTGCCTTCGAATATCTGAAGATTCGATCGGATGCATGATGTTCCAGAGGGTTGTTTCGGTTGGACCTCCCACGCTGACCATCTGTGCCTCGTTAAAAAGTGCAGTGAATCGATCGGCCAAAGTCGGTGTCACAGTCTCACCGCCGACGAACGCAAGTCTGATGGGAGGTCGCATGAGATCATTGCGTCCATCCAGAAACTCCATCAGCACTTGAAGCATCGTCGGAACCGAATTCCATATTGTGGCCTTATGACGAACCATTAAATCAATCCAGTGTGCAGGATCTTTCCTAAGGTCAGGATCCGGCAGAATTATCGCAGCCCCTGCGGCTAGTGAACCAAAAAGATCGTACAGAGACATGTCGTGAAAAAACGGGGTAAGGGCCAAGATCCGATCATTTGCGTGAATTGGAAAGCGACTATTTGTGAAACGAATTGCATTCACGATCCCCCTGTGCGAGATCATAACGCCTTTCGGATTTCCAGTGGAACCAGAGGTATAAATGACGCAAGCCAAATCGGAATTTGTTTGACGCATGTTCAAAGTTGAGGCGGAATCAGCATCAATTACAAGTTTATCGATGTAAATGGTTCTACGCTGCTCTGAATCGGAATCCTTTGATTTTAACCATGATTGCTTTAAGACACCTCCTACTCTGCCGTCTCTCAGAATGTGCCGGATTCGTCTATCTGGCTGGTCCGGATCTATCGGCAGATAAGCAGCACCAGACAGAAGAATGCCCAGCACCGCGGCTACCTGCTCCCAGCCCATTTGCATCTCAACTGCGACTAGCGTGTTCGGCGGCAGGTCCCACGACCGCAATTGATCTGCCACCCCACTCGCCAGTTGAAATAATTCTTTATATGAGAGGGTCCGGCGGGCATCGATCACGGCGGGTTTTTCCGGTTCGCGTCGCGCTTGTTCGACAAACAGCTCATGCAGAAGGACATCAGGCCATTGTTTTAGATTCGCATTTATTTTTTTTCGCTGTTCAATCTGCTCGTGGGGAATCACAAATTGGACTATCTCTTTGCGGCGTCTCTTCCAGGTATTTTGATCTCGGGCAAGCGCTGCTAATAGGCGTATATAGGCCCTAAACATGTTTTCGGCCACCTCTTCGGGGAAAAGTGCTTCGATCCAATTCCAGTCGGTAACGAGCGAACCGGCTTCTTCGTGCACCTGGCAATCCAGCCAAATCTGAGGTGTTTGAGAAATGCTGTAGACAACATCCCCAAGCGCTTTAAGCGGGGAGGTATTTTTCTTCTCTAATCCCTGCGGTGCACTCGTAAATACAACCGGCAGCACGGACTGGCCGACTTGATTCCAGTATTTGGACAGTTCTCTTAATACGGCCACACCCCCTGTGATGCCATGCTCAAGATCAGCCCACAGCTGTTTTTGTATCTGCTGCGCGTGCTCCTCGAATGTTTCCACCTTCGCAGTACTGCATTCAAGAAAGGTTAAAGAGGCAAACTGCCCGATGAGTCCGTTGACCTGCGGATGGATTTGGAGGCGGTTAAAGTGCGGAACGTTTAACAAGAACCTGGGCGTTTTGCTCCAGGCAGAAATTACCTCTGAAAAGGCAGCCAGCAAAAGAGCCGAAGGTGTCAGTTCGGCCTTCCTTGCTCGACTTTTTAGTTGCCGCCAATCTTCACGGGACATTTCCGAAGTCAGTCGTTGAAACCGATTTTGCATTCGAGCACAGCGATTCTTAATAACCGGCAACTCCGGAGGAAACGGCAGCGAAGCAAAGCGCTCATGCCAATATTGTATGGAACGGCGATAGGGGGCACTATCTTTGAGCGACTCAAGAGCCAATACATAATCTCGAAATGAAATTTCATACGGGGCAAACGATAATTTTGGCTGCCTATAAAACGCAATGAGCTCTTTAAAGAAAATGTTGCGGCTCCAGGCATCCATTATTAAACCATCAAAGCTAAAATGCAGCCTTATCCGCCGTTGATCTATCTGAGTAGCACGTACTTCAAACAAGGGCCATTGATTGGACGGCAATACCTGGTGAGACATCTGCTGTCGAATCGACGATAGTCGATGGGATGTCTGATCTTCCGACAACCTACGGAAATCATCAATTTCGATATGATATTCCCTAACTTGACCGAGAATTTGTTGGTATCCATCATTGTTGACAATGGCACGAAGCATATCGTGCCGCCGGATCAGCCGGTTCAAGGCACGGGAAAACCGCTGCATATTCAGATCCGTGCAGTCAACTTCGAAATAAGAGTGAGTCGACACCCCTCCCAATTCGTAATTTCCGCTTCGCCCCACCCAGTAAGCCTGCTGAATATCGTTAAGTGGAAACGGATCCGCTCTGTTTTCGACATCGGCTGAAAATTCTGGCAGCTGCCCGGGTAAAGCTTTTTCTCTTATTAATTTTTTTTGCAATTTGGCAACCGTGCGTGCCATTTGATCAACGCTGGGCGTATTCAGGAAAATCGGGATAGATAACGACACGCCAAAGGTATCTTTCACCCGCGCCAGGATTTGAGCGGCCTGAATCGAATCACCGCCTATCTGAAAGAAATCGTCATCAGGATCAATCTCTGGCAGAGCCATCACGTCTTTCCATATTTTTAGCAGAATGCCTATCGAATCAGATCTCATCAGGTCAGCCGGTTTTCCCATTTTTTGTTCATGTTCATTTTTTTGTGGAATCCTGAGCTGATTTCCAAGTTTCAGTCTTTGTATCTTGCCGGTTGGCCCCATGGGCATGACCTTTAAAAAGAAAATGTGGCGAGGTATCTTGAAATCAGCCAACTGTCTTGCAGCAAATTCCTGAAGTTTCTGCTGCGAGACCGTTTGCGCTTTCTTAAGAACCACTGCGGCGGCAACATCTTCACCCAATGTTGGATGGGATACAGCAAAGGCGATTGCTTTTTCCACAGCCGGGTGGTTTAACAGCACATTGTCGATTTCAAATGGTGAAATTTTTTCTCCCCCCCGATTGATTATTTCCTTTATTCTACCGGTAATGTATAAATAACCTTCTGCGTCCAAATATCCCTGGTCCCCGGTTCGGAACCACCCGTTGGTAAAAGCAACTTCATTGGCTTCTGTATTGCTTTCATATCCCCGGGTGACACTGTGACCACGTATGGCAATCTCTCCGGTTTGACCCGGTGATAAAAACTTTCCGGATTCATCTAATATTGCGGCTTCGCAACCGGTAGCTATTCCAACCGAACCTGGTTTACGTTCTCCCGGAGGTAGAGGATTGCTTGTCATCTCATGTGAGGCTTCGGTCATACCGTAGGATTCAATGACGGGAACATCAAATACATATTCCATCTCCTGCATTACCGTTGGCGGCAGAGCAGCAGAGCAAGAGCGGATGAATCTTAACGGGCATTCACGAATAATTCTATTATGGCTCCTGGCGCGGTTTAATATACCTTGGTGCATCGTAGGCACCGCTGTAAACCAGGTCGGATGGAATTCAGCCATCCAATCGAAAAATTTATTAACATAAAAACCAGGTGTGCAAACGACACTCGCACCCGCAAAAAAAGATGAAAGTAGCGCTCCAATTAGACCATGAATATGAAACAACGGCATAACATTCAAACATCGATCTGTCCGACTGAGATTGAGTGTACGTTGTATATTATATGCGGAAGTACATATGTTTTTATGGGTTAGGGGGACCAGTTTTGGACGTGATGTCGTTCCGGAAGTATGCAACACCAGGGCGGTGTCGTCTGCTTGGGCATAACCATCAGATAAGGTTTTGCGAGGGCGTCTCTGAAAATCGAGTTCAAAAATCTTGGGTTCTACCCCTTTTACTGGAAACAATTCAATT
>JASFGM010000001.1:0-17722 GCA_050123755.1 Desulfobacterales bacterium | reverse complement strand
ACGAACAATGGATTGCTTTGAAATAAGTTCATCAACATCAAAATCACCCGGCAGGCTTATCTGGGATGGGTTCTCCTTAAACTTGCGAATAATCGCAGGGTAGTCAACGACGAAGGAGGCAATATTGTGTTTGGCAGCCCTTTTAAGGCCATCGGCTTTGGGGTTATCTGATCCGATAAATGTCAATTTTGCGCTGATATTACCGTTTTCACAGGCATCGATAATCGCCTGCAGGTTTGAACCGCCCCCGGAAATAAGGGCCCCGATATGAATTCTTTTTCCCATTCTCAAAACCTTTCCATCATTCCAATCGCACGACCTTGAAGCTCTCGACAGGTTGTGAGCGAAGCGGTTTGGCTGGCGCGCTAAATCGTAAGGTTGCCAAAAACTTTCATCCAAATCAATGCTAAAGTTTCAAATCGCCAATTGACACCGATTCCGACTTTCACTATAACCGTTTTCAATTTTTATAATCACAAGGGCGACGGATGCCTGTGCCGGTTTTTGGAGACATCTTGCAGCACACACGGCAGATTACCGGGAGGACAGGCCGAGGTTGACATTATAAACGCATATAACTATTATTGAACAATTGTTTAATTTCAATAAGGAAAGGATCAAAAATCATGACAGAAGGCATCGTGGAAGTCGATGACGGAAATTTTGAAACTGAAGTTTTGCAGACCGATAAGCCGGTAATGGTGGATTTTTGGGCCCCCTGGTGCGGCCCGTGCAAAGCAATTGGTCCCATGGTTGAAGATCTTGCGAACGCTTTCGGCGAAAAAGTGAAGTTTGCCAAATGTAATGTTGACAACAGCCCGGTGACCCCAAGCAAATATGGGATTAAAGCGATACCCACGCTCATATTTTTCAAAAATGGCGACGTGGTAGAACAAATCACCGGAATGGTGGCAAAATCAAAATTGGAAGAAGCGTTAAACAAAGTTGTCTAACGTTTGAGACGGGTAAACTTTTGGAGCTGCGGTATATCAGGAAACCTGAAGGTTTAAACTCATGCGGCCAATAGCCATTGTATGCCTGATTATATTGGTGGTCTTAACCGGATGTACTTCGCTTCGGGACAGCATCGATAAATTTTTAGGAATTGAAGAGGGGGGCACTGCCGACGAACTCGCCTGGGAGGGAATGGATGCCTATGAGAGCGGGAAATATCTTAAGGCGATCACGAAATTTCAGAAGATTAAAGACTTTTACCCCTTTTCAAAATATGCCATCTTGGCAGAATTGAAGATCGCTGATGCGCACTATCAGCGAAAGGAGTACGAGGAAGCCATATTTGAATATGAAAATTTTGAAAGACTCCACCCACGCAACGAAGCCATCCCCTATGTCATATACCAGATCGGCAGGTGTTACTTCGATCAAATTGATACGACGGATCGCGATCAGACATCAGCCCGCAAGGCGCTTGAAGCGTTTCAGCGCTTACAAAAACAGTTTCCCGAAGATCAATACGCTCGCAGATCAGAGGAACACATCAGCATCGCCCTAAAAAGCCTGGCCGGCCATACCTATCGAATCGGTGTGTTCTATTACAAAACCAAACACTATAAAGCCGCCTTACATCGATTTATGTCGATCATCTCAGACTACCCGGATGTAGGATATCACCAACAGGCACTTGAATACATTGCCAAGTGTGAGGCGTCAATCGCCAAAGAAAAGTCAGACTAAAAAAGGCTTTACAGACGCTTTTTTTTGGTGTATTAGCCCAGTCTTTAATTGAAATTGATTGAGAAATATCGATTTTAACGGGATCTATGATTGATAAGGAGAACTCAGAATGTCAAAAGTCTGTGAAATATGTGGCAAAAAAGCCATGATCGGGCATAATGTCAGCCATGCCCATAATTTGACCAAACGCCGATTTAATCCGAACCTACAGCGCGTGCGGACCCTCTCCGGCGGCCGGGTTAAAAAAATGATGGTCTGTACGAGATGCATCAAATCAGGTAATGTTGTCAAGGCACCCTAGCCGACCCGCTTTACCTCCTGAACATGTTTAACCTTTTTAACAGCGGATACAATCTTTTCTAAATGGGCGGTATCCTCCACGCCAATGGTAAAAAAGCTGTCAACCATCTTGTTTTCCCGGGTCTCGGTTTTTGCATTCAGGATATTCGCACCGAATTTGCTGATATTGCCGACCACATCGGCCAGCAATCCAACCCGATCCTGGGAAATGATTCGGATTTTTACCGGATAGGTTTCAGTGACTTCCTGATTCCACTCCACCTCAATTTGCCGTTCAGGATTCATCCTTAGCGCGTTGACACAGTTCGTCCGGTGAATGGTTACGCCGTATCCCCGCGTGATGTATCCGATAATAGGATCTCCGGGGACCGGTTGACAGCATTTGCCAAACTTAATGAGAATGTCATCCACCCCTTTTACCAGCACCCCGGTTTTCGGTTTCTTTTTTCTGACCCGCTCCATCAATTTGTTGAAAATCGATTCATCGACTTCCTCTTCATCGACCTTGGGGGCGAACTTACGCAGCACCTGCAGCGGTGTAATCTTGCCATAGCCCACATTGGCAATCAGGTCATCGACGGCCTTGAATCCGAATTGCTCGACGACTTTCATCATCTTTTCCGATTTGACCAAAGTGTTAAAATTCAGCCGTTCTTTTCGAAATGCCTTTTCGCACATCTCCCGGCCCAGGGTGAGGCTGCGTTCGGTCTCCTGGACTTTTATCCAGTGTCTGATTTTTGAGCGCGCTTTTACCGTTTTGGCAAAGTTCAGCCAATCCTTGCTCGGGTGATGGTTTTTAGAAGTAACGATTTCAACGATGTCGCCGGTTTTTAGCACATGGGGCAGCGGCACCATCCGTCCGTTGACTTTTGCTCCGGTACATTGATTGCCGACTTCGGTATGAATTAAATAGGCAAAATCGACCGGTGTGGCGCCCCGCGGCAGTGTTTTTACCTCGCCGCGAGGGGTGAAAACGTAAACTTCATCGGGAAAGAGATCGATGCGGACATTCTCCATAAATTCGCCTGGGTCCATAAAATTTTCCTGGTTTTCTACAAGGTTCTGGATCCAGGCAAATTTTCGGCTGACATTTTCATCGACGTGCTTGCCTTCTTTATAACCCCAGTGGGCGGCAATACCGGCTGTGGCGACTTTATCCATCTCCCATGTACGGATCTGAATCTCAATGCGCTCCCCAACCGGTCCAATCACCGTTGTATGCAGGGACTGGTACATATTCGTCTTAGGGCGCCCGATGTAGTCTTTAAACTTATGGTCGATCGGCTTCCAAAGTGAATGGATGTGGCCCAGGGCCTCGTAGCACTGTGGCACCGTAGCAAGAATGATCCTAAAGGCAATTATGTCATAGATTTCCTCAAAGGGAAGGTTTTGGGAAATCATTTTGTTATAAATGCTGTAAAAATTTTTACTGCGACCCAGCACCTCGCACGTTAGCTTGGCTTCATCCATCACCTTTTGAATGTAGCCTTTCACCGTCTCGATGTATTTTTCACGCTCAATCTTGGATTTGCTGACAGCGTTTTCTATTCTGGCATATTCGTCCGGTAAGACATACTTAAAGGAGGATTCTTCGAGTTCATTTTTCATCCAATAAATACCAAGGCGGGCTGCGATGGGGGCATAAATATCGAGGGTTTCCCGGGCAATTTCCCTTCTTTTGTCGGAATTGTGAAATTGCAAGGTGCGCATATTGTGCACCCGGTCGGCCAGTTTGATGAGAATGACCCGAATATCGTCCGCCATAGCCAAGAACATCTTGCGGATGCTTTCGGCCTGACGGGCCCGGGAACTGCCAAAGGAAAGGCTGCCGAGTTTGGAGACGCCGGATACGATATGCATGACTTCCGGGCCAAACAGCGTTTTAATTTCTTTCGGGGTAGCGGGCGTATCCTCGATGACGTCATGCAAAAGGCCGGCGGCTACGCTTTCCGGGTCCAATTTCATATCAGCGAGAATCCCGGCCACTTCAAGCGGGTGAGACAGGTAAGGTTCCCCTGAAAGCCGCACCTGGCCTTCGTGAACCCGTGCGGAATAAATATACGCCCGTTCAATGATATCCAGGTCGGCATCAGCGGCGTAATCGGTAACCTTATCGACTATATCATTAATCCGGATCAATGCAGGTCGTTCGTTCTTGGTTAATGGTTATTGGTAATCGGGTTTCGGCCATTCGTTTTCGGGTGTCAGTTGCTTAGTTCAAAGGTTTTGGCTGGCTACTGGTTGCTTGCTTCTTGCTGCTGGCCGACCCAGAGACAAGCAGCCAGGAACCAGTGACCAGAAGCCAGAAGCCAGAGACAAGAAGCCAGTGGCCAGATTAGAACCTATCTCAAAAATGTGGCTAAGGGTTCAGGGCAAGGCGTCCCGTGAATTGAAAACGGAGCGTACACGCAGTACGTGAGTATTTCAATTTGCGGGACAACGCAGCCCTGGGCCCTTAGACGCATTTTTGAGATAGGTTCTAGTATGCTTTTGCGAATACTACCTGACTATCGCTGGCCTTACCGCAGCAAATACAGCGTCCTTTAACCTTTTCGCTTTCAAACGGAATGCAGCGGATGGTCACAGCCAGATCTTCTTTTAGTTTTGATTCGCATTCACCCGAGCCGCACCAGCCGGAAACGGCAAAACCCCCGTGGATTTCGGGCTTATTCTCATCCCGGGGTGTAAAAAATTCATAAAATGTCTTTTTATCTTCAATGTTAAGGGTGTGCTCATCGCGATTCGCCAAAGCTCGCTGGAATAGGCTTTCCTGGATTTCATCCAGGATTTCGGTTATTTCAGCCACAAATTGATCCCGGCTGAAAATGCTTTTTTCATTGGGGGCTTTGTCCCGTCGTCCGACATAAACCGAGTTTTCGGCAATATCCCGGGGACCGATCTCCACTCGCAAAGGGATCCCTTTTTTAATCCAGTCCCATCCGCGGGCACCTCCGATTTCGCGATCATCAATTTCCACAACCAACCGGCGATGGTGATAGAATTTCTCCGCTAGCTCCCGGGCGAGCTTTTCGCTA
This sequence comes from Desulfobacterales bacterium, assembly GCA_050123755.1. Classification (GTDB taxonomy): domain Bacteria; phylum Desulfobacterota; class Desulfobacteria; order Desulfobacterales; family JAHEIW01; genus JAHEIW01. The sequence goes on along the minus strand of JASFGM010000001.1, from coordinate 12,692 downwards.
AAATCCATTACCCGTTGCCGATCTTCTGATTTTCGGATGATGGGCAAAAGCACGACATGCGCAGAGGCAACTTTGGGCGGCAAAATGATGCCATCATCATCGCCGTGGCTCATAATGAGCCCGCCGATCAGTCGGGTGGATGTACCCCATGAAGTCGTCCAGGCGTATTCTTCGGTTTCGGCAGCCGATTGAAACTTTATCTCTGAAGCCCGGGCAAAATTTTGTCCCAGAAAATGCGAAGTCCCGGCCTGCAGCGCTTTTCGATCCTGCATCATGGCTTCGATGCATAGCGTATCCACTGCCCCCGGGAACCGTTCAGACGCCGACTTGTGCCCCCGGATAACCGGCATGGCCAGGTATTCTTCAGCGCAGGTCGTATAAACATCCAGCATCATTTGGGTGCGCTCCAGGGCCTCTTCAGCCGTTGCGTGAACGGTGTGTCCCTCCTGCCACAAAAATTCGCTGGTCCTTAAAAATATCCGGGTCCGCATTTCCCAGCGCACAACATTGGCCCACTGGTTGATTAGTATCGGCAAATCGCGATAGCTGCTTACCCATTTGGAAAATGAATCTCCGATAATGGTCTCAGATGTTGGGCGCACGACCAAAGGCTCCGCCAGCGGACCGGCAGGCTCAAGATCACCGCTGGCCCCCTTTTCCAGCCGATGATGGGTAACCACCGCACATTCTTTCGCAAAGCCCTCAACATGCTCGGCTTCTTTTTCAAGGAAACTTAAAGGGATAAAAAGGGGGAAATAGGCGTTTTTAATCCCGGTCGCTTTGAACAAATTATCCATGGCCTGCACGATGTTCTCCCACAGGGCATAGCCCCAGGGTTTGATCACCATGCAGCCCCTGACCGGTGACCGCTCCGCCATATCCGATGCTTTAATTACCTGTTGGTACCATTCCGGATAATCCTCATTCCGTGTCGGTGAAATCGCTGTCTTGACCTGCTTTGCCATGTTTTGCCTTTCGCTGGTTTTTAGAATCTGTATTCAGTTCTTTTACATACTCGCGCACTTCCTGCAACAGAACATCCACTAGTTTCTCCTGGGCAAATTTTTTAACGATCTTTCCCTTCCGAAAAAGGACCCCATTGCCATCCCCGCCGGCAATGCCGATGTCCACCTCCTTGGCTTCTCCCGGACCGTTGACCACACAGCCCATGATCGCGATCTTAAGAGGTTCGGCCGTGGTCATCAACGCTTTTTCAACCCGCTCAACAATATCAAACAGTTCGATGTTACAACGTCCACAGGTCGGGCAGGAGATAATTTCCGGCCCTCGACGGCGAATATCCAGCGCTTTCAGAATTTCGAATCCAACCCGCACCTCTTCCACCGGATCACGGGTCAGGGAGACCCTGATGGTGTCACCAATGCCTTCGGCTAAAAGCATCCCGATTCCCAGAGCCGATTTGACGACGCCCGAATAAAGTGCTCCGGCCTCAGTTACGCCGACATGCAGCGGCAGATCGGTTTTTGCAGACAGGAGCCGATAGGCCTCTACGGTGCGCTGAACATCGGAAGCTTTAAGAGAAATCTTTATCTGGTGAAAGTCTAAAGATTTTAACAATTCAACATGGCGCAACCCGCTTTCTACCATGCCGGCCGGTGTAACGCCATTATATTTTTTGAGAATATCTTTTTCAAGGGAACCGGAATTGACCCCAATGCGGATTGGGATATTAAATTCTTTGGCACAGTCCACCACGGCTTTTACTTTTTTGATTCCGCCAATATTGCCGGGATTCAATCTAAGCCCATCCGCCCCTGCTTTCGCGGCCGCAATCGCAAGCCGGTAGTTGAAATGAATGTCCGCGATCAGCGGGATATCGATCTGTTCCTTGATCGCTGACAGGGCTTCAGCCGCTTCCTGGTCCGGAACGGCAACCCGCACAATTTCACAGCCCGCTTCCTGCAGGCGCACAATCTGGCCAACGGTAGCTGCGATATCCTGAGTCGGTGTGTTGGTCATGGATTGCACTGCAATGGGTGCGGATCCACCAATTTTTACCTTACCGACCGCTATTTGACGTGTTTTTTTTCGCTTGATTGCAGAAACTTTCATAAAAATGCATATTTTTTCAAACAGTTAATGTTAAATCGGACAAATCGATATCAGCCCGCCAGAGGGTGCGCGCGGCTTGCATTCTGGGCCGTCAGATTGCATTCATAAATAAAATTATGATATAGTGCCTAAACTAACAGACACACGGTGATTATTCAAGTAAAATAGAGCCTTAAAACGTTGCAGCGCACAGGCCTGCCTGATCGGCTGCTTGCCAAATCGGTTCCTAATGGCAGGCTCGCCGACACCGACTGTAGCAAAACCTTAAGCCTGCGGAGATGAAAAATGACACGCCAAGAAGGTCAAAAATTTGCCGATAAACACGGATCCAACACCCAATTAAATGAGCGCATCAAAGCGCATATTCGGCGCCGGGCAAAGAATAATGAGCTTCCCTGTGCACTGGCATTTAAAATCGCCGCTGAACTGAATGTTTCAGCGGCTGAAGTCGGCAAAACAGCAGATTTGATCGAAATAATGTTGGTAAAATGCCAGCTGGGATTATTTGGCTATTCACCTGAAAAAAAGATTGTCAAGCCGAAAACACCCGAAAATCAGAATCTGGAAAGCACCATTCGGGATTCACTGGTGGACGGCAAACTTTCCTGCGAAAGGGCCTGGGAAATTGCCCGCAGCCTGGATGTCCACAAAATGACTGTCTGCGCAGTTTGTGAGCAACTTAAAATCAAAATAAAGCCTTGTCAGCTGGGCGCTTTTTAGAGGTGGTTTCAAAACCCCATCTGAGGCCAATGGCTGCGTTCCAGGCCTCCGATAAATGCTCACATACCCCCATGTATGCTGAGAACAACGCCTTTCTCGATCGGCCTGCGCCTTGCCCTTGAACCTGATCTGAGGTTTTGAAACCACTTCTAGGCATTTTATGTTTAAGATTGTTCTTATTTGGGGCGATAATACTTAGAGACGCAAGGCGGGGGCGAAGCATCTCGAAATTTCTGCAACATATTGAAATGTCGTAAAAACTATTAAAACAGGATTCGGAATTGTGAGTGGGTCGGCAACGAATAATATTTTACGGGAAAAAACCGGTTTTCAGATAACGATCCTGATCCTTTGGGGGTTTATCGGATATTATGTGTTTAGCCCGGTTGTCGATGCGCACAGATTTGTTACCCTGAAAAGAATCCAAAAAACCGGAGAAATAACGGTTGTCACCCGCAATACCGCCCATTGTTACTATCTTTACCGGGATCAGCCGATGGGCTTTGAGTATGAAATGGCGCAGGCCTTTGCCGAATATCTGGGAGTTCCCCTGCAGGTAAAAGTTGTCGATAAATGGGAAGACATGGTTGGCGCCTTAAATGATGGATCGGCCGCGTTTATCGCCGCCAGTTCGCCAATTATACCCAAATGGCAAACTCAGGTCGCCTTTTCAGATGGTTACATGGAAGTGGCGCAAGAGATTATTACCCACCGTAAAAATGCACATATAAAAAAGGTCGCAGATCTTTCCGGCAAAACCATTGATGTGAGAAAAGGAACCGCTTATCAGCAACGCTTGATGGAGCTCAAAGATCAGGGAATTGATCTGGCGATCCGGCTGCATGATGACCTGCCCACAGAAGAACTCATTCAGAAAGTGGCTGATGGAGAAATCAATTTCACGGTTGCCAACAGCAACATCATTTTAATAAATCAGCGGAATTTCCCTGGGGCTGTCAGTACGGGAACGATTAACGATCGCATGCAGCTGGGCTGGGCGGTAAATCCAAAATCGAACGAGTTGCTCCAGCGCATCAATGCGTTTTTAAAGTTGATCAAAAAGAACGGCAAATTCGATGCAATCTATAATAAACACTATGGAGATATTCAGGACTTTAATTATGTGGATTTAAAGGCTTTTCACAGAAGGGTAAAAGCCAGACTTTCCCGTTACAGCCCGTTTATCAAGGCTGCCGCCAAGAAACATGGATTTGACTGGCGACTCATTGCCGCTCAGATATATCAGGAGTCGCATTTAAATCCCTGGGCCAAGAGCCGTGCAGGTGCAAGGGGATTGATGCAAATTATGCCCTCAACAAGCAAAAGCCTGGGGGTCACCGATCTATTCGATCCGGTACAAAACATAAATGCCGGCGTGCAGCACCTTAAAAATCTGTATGAACATTTTAACAAGGCCCAAGGTAAGGACCGGTTGCTGATCTCTCTGGCAGCCTATAATATCGGTCAGGGGCATATCCATGATGCCCGTAAACTCGCAAGAAAAAGGGGACTTGACCCAAACAAATGGGATGCTCTCGCCAAAACGCTTCCGCTGCTCAGATACAGAAAATACTATAAAAATACCACGTACGGCTTTTGCCGGGGTAACGAACCCATCCGCTACATTAAACAGATTATGATTTATTTTGATGTGCTGAAGCGTCAGGGTTTCGAATACAAAACAGCCCAGGCGAATGCATAAAATCCAGGGTGTCAGGTGTCAGTGTTCAGGTGTCAGGATGTGCACCCCTCATTGCTGACACCTGACACCTGAAACCAGGTACCAAGGTTTTTGGTCATTGAGATTTGAGATTCAAGAACTCCTTTAATCCGTTGTTTCGCTAGATCTGGTTACCCTTTACCCCCTAATACATCGCCTTCACGCCCACAAAGGGATTATGTTGCTTTTCGTGCCCGATGCTAGTCTCCGGTCCATGTCCGGTATACACCCGGACATCATCTCCCAATGCAAACAATTTATCTTGAATACTTGATTTCAAGGTTGCAAAATCCCCTCCCGGAAAATCGGTGCGCCCGATTGAGCCGGCAAACAGTGTATCACCTACAAAAACATGACCATCGCTAAAAAGAGAAATCCCGCCGGGGGTGTGCCCCGGGGTGTGGATCACTTTAAACGTAATTTTGCCGAAGGTGATGGTATCGCCATCATTTATGGTGCGGTTAGGGGGTGGCGAGTCTTCCGCTGAAAGGCCCCAGTTGGCGGCACTGGCAGATATTTGCTCCAGCATGGGTGCATCCAGCGCGTGGATTAAAATCGGCGCATTTGTGGCCGTATGTATCCCTTTGTTGGCACTGACATGATCAAAATGACCATGCGTGTTGATGATGGTTTTGACATTCAAATCTAAATCGGCCACCGATTGAAGAATTTTATCAGCCTCATCGCCCGGATCGATAACCGCAGCTTCTAAGGTTTCTTTGCAGCCGACAATAAAGCAATTTGCCATAATCGGACCCACAGGTAACATCTTGATGATCATCGCATCAGCCTCCAGTTTCGATTGAAGTGGGAAGTTGGAATGTGGAAGTCGGAATCAAAAAAGCAGTCAATGATTCAACGCAGGTCTCAAAAACCAAAAACCGTTTTTTATTTTCTGCACATCGTTTAACAAATTCCCGATATTCAATACTCAATATACGTTATTCAGAAGAGTCGGTGGCGGCTTCAACCGGCTTTTCTATTTGAATTTCTCCATTTTCGATGGCGATGCGGATGCTGTCAATAATTCCGTTGATAAATGCACCGGATTCTTCGGTGCCGAATTTTTTGCCAACATCGATGGCTTCATTGATGGAAACCTTTGGCGGAATATCATGGCAAAACAACATTTCAAATACAGCAACCCGCATGATATTCCGATCCACACAGGACATACGCCGGACTCTCCAGTTTTTGGAGAATCGCTCAATGAGGGTATCGATTTGCGGCTGGGCCTCTAAAACACCTGTTACCAGCTTGATAAAAAAAGGCCGCGCCTTTTGGGGCGGGGTAAAATTGTCACAGAAGCGCTCCAGCATCTGCGGTGAAGCGCTCTGGCTGGCATCCATATAAAAGAGCGCCTGCATCGCCAATTCTCGCGCTCTTCGCCGGGTCCCCATGACTAAAACTAGCCCACGACCTCAAGCAGATTCGCCATTTCAACAGCAGCCATAGCCGCATTCCAGCCTTTGTTGCCGGCTTTGGTGCCGGCACGTTCGATGGCCTGCTCGATGGTATCGGTGGTGATGACACCAAAAATGATCGGCACTTCCGATTCCAAACTGACCTGAGCGATCCCTTTGGATACCTCGGCACTCACATAATCAAAATGTGGGGTCGCACCGCGGATGACGGCACCCAGGCAAATAATGGCATGCAATCCCTTTTTCTTTGTCATTTTTTTAGCCACCAGCGGAATTTCAAATGCGCCCGGAACCTTCACGATCTTGATATCGCTATCCTTGGCTCCAGAGCGCACCAGGGCATCAAGGGCACCGCTCAGAAGTTTTTCGGTAATAAAATCATTAAATCGGCTCACCACAATGGCAAACTTTTTGCCCTCGGCATTTAAATGAGCTTCGAGAGTCTTAGCCATAAAAGCTCCTTTCAGTGTAACGCGTAAATAAAATTGAATATTGAATATTGACGATTGAATATTGTTCGTTAGGGTGCGGCATCAACGTTTAACAGGTGCCCCATTTTTAACTTCTTACACTCCAGATAACACTTATTGTGCATATTCGCCGGTACTTCGATCGGGACCTGTTCAACAATGCTCAGCCCGTAACCGTCAAGGCCTACCATCTTTTTGGGGTTGTTGGTCATCAGCCGCATTTTTCTAACCCCAAGATCGACCAGAATCTGAGCTCCGATACCGTAGTTGCGCATATCCGGTTTAAATCCAAGCTCTTCGTTGGCCTCAACCGTATCCAGCCCCTGGTCCTGGAGGGCATAGGCTTTGATCTTGTTAACCAGGCCAATGCCGCGGCCCTCTTGACGAATATAAAGCAGAACGCCGCTTCCTTCCTCTTCAATGACGGCCATGGCCTGATGCAGCTGCAAACCGCAATCGCATCTCAGGGAGCCGAAGATGTCCCCGGTCAGACACTCGGAGTGTACCCGCGCCAATACCGGTTTTTCCGGATCAATATCACCTTTTACCATGGCGATGTGCAATAAATTATCGATATCGTTTTCATACACGATTGCTTTGAAATCACCGGCAATCGATGTGGGAATGGTCGTTTCTGCTGACCGATGCACAAATGATTCGGTCCGCATCCGGTATTCAATCAAATCGGCAATGGTACAAATTCCGACACCGTGTTTGGCGCTGAACTTTTCCAGTGCCGGCATGCGGGCCATCGTACCGTCTTCGTCCATGACCTCACAGATAACCCCGGCGGGTTTGCGGCCGGCCAGACGGGCAAGGTCGACTGAGCCTTCGGTTTGTCCGGCCCGAACGATCGCCCCTCCATCTTTCGCCCGTAAAGGGAATATATGCCCGGGTCGCACCAGATCCTGTGGCAGGCAATCATCGGCTACGGCCGTCAAAATCGTCGTTGCGCGGTCCTGTGCTGAAATGCCGGTGGTCACCCCGCAGCGGGCTTCGATAGACACCGTGAAACCGGTTCCAAAAGGTGAGGTATTATTGTCGACCATGGGGGGCAGATCCAGCGAATCGCATTTCTTCGCGGTCATGGCGAGGCAAATAAGACCTCTGCCGTAAGTTGCCATAAAATTGATGGCTTGCGGCGTCACACACTCAGCCGCCATACAGAGATCGCCCTCGTTTTCACGATCTTCATCATCCACCAGGATGACCATCTTGCCATCCTTGATATCGCGGATGGCTTGTTCAGTTGTCATAAGTGGCATGGGTTATTTATCTCCTAAATTTTTTTATAAAAATCCCGATTTGGCCAGAAATTCCACGTCAATACCGGGAGATTTATTCGTTTTTTCGTTGATCGGTAGCGAACCGGCCTGCGCAAAGCGTTCGACATACTTGCCAATCATATCGGTTTCAATATTAACCCAATCCCCCTTTTGTTTCATTCCAATGGTCGTTTTCTTGGCGGTATGCGGGATAATGCTAACCGCAATATGCTTGGGTTCGCAGGCATTGATGGTTAAACTGATACCATCAATGGCGATGGACCCTTTCTGGATCATATAGCGTGCAAGGGCCTCCGGCACTCCAATGGTAACCATCACCGCATTTGCCACCGTCTTGCGCTCTTTGATGACACCGATACCGTCTAGATGTCCCAAAACCAGGTGTCCGTCAATGCGGTCGGACAATCGCATTGCCCGTTCAAGGTTTACGCGCTCACCCGGCTTTGCCCGCTCGAAAGTGGACACTGCCAGCGTCTCGGGGGACAGATCCACTTCAAACCGTTTGAGGTTGACTTTTACAACAGTCAGACAGGCACCATTGACCGCGATGCTGTCGCCGATCCGCGTTTGATCCAGGATGTAATCCGCATCAATGGTCAGGCGCTTTCCCTGGCCGGCAGGGCGTATCCCGCTAAGGGTGCCCAGGCCTTCAATAATTCCGGTAAACATATTTTTGTCCGTCGTGCTTTGTTCGTCGTCCGTCGCACACTGCATTTGGTTGTCGTATTGGTGGGGATTCCCTTATTTATGTATAAACTACCAACTTCAATATAATAATAATATTGCAATATACAACTGACCACAGACCACAAACAACTAACTGACATACCCTTCAATCATTACATCATCATCAAATCGTCGGACGCGAATATTCTTAACCCGGATGCAGTCTCTCATCAGTTCCGCTCCCGGTCCCTGACAAATTGGAATGCCGTCATCGCCGCCCAAAATTTTAGGTGCATAAAAAAAGAGGACTTTATCAACAATACCACTGCTAAATGCCGATGCGATAACGCGACTGCCACCCTCGACCAAAAGGCTGGTGATGCCCATTTGGCCTAAGCGATCCATCAAAGGCCGCATTTCAATACCATCGTTATTAAACGGCAGCTCAATTATGCGCACCCCTTTTTTGTCAACCGCTCTCTTTTTATTTTCGGCCACCCCCTTGCCGGTGACAAGGATCGTATCAGAATCGGATTCCAGCTGCAATATTCTGGCGCTGGCGGAGATGGACAGATGCGTATCAAGGACGATTCGAACAGGATCCAGGCCGTTATCCGAATCCAGGCGCGTCGTTAAGCTCGGGTCGTCGGAGTGAATGGTCCCGACACCCACCAAAATGGCATCCACCGCATGTCGAAGCTGATGCACGAACTTGCGCGCCTTCTCTCCCGTCACCCACTTGGAATCACCGCTGCGGGTTGCAATACGCCCATCCAGGGTGGCGGCACATTTCAGAAGCACAAAGGGTTGCTTTGTATGAACATATTTTACAAAGGCTTCATTCAGCTTTTTAGCCGGTTCTTCACAAACCCCTATAAGCACCTCAATGCCATATTCTTTTAAGAAAACTGCCCCGCCGCCGGCTTTGGTATTCGGATCCGCCATAGCGACGACGACCCGCTTGATGCCGGCCTCCAGGATCTTACGGGTGCATGGCGGGGTCCTGCCGGTATGATTGCAGGGCTCTAAATTTACGTAAAGAGTGGCGCCTTTGGTTTGCGAGCCGGCATCTTCAATGGCATTAACTTCAGCATGGGCAAGACCAATGGATTGATGGTATCCTTTACCGACCACTTTACCATCTTTCACAACAACGGCACCGACCATCGGATTCGGCGAGGTATAGCCTCGCCCCTTCTGGGCAAGGTCTAAAGCCATCTTCATAAAATATTCGTCATCCATGGCTATTTTGTTCAGAGGTCAGATGTCAGCGTACAGAAAACAGAGAACATAAATAGATTCAATTTGGTTTGAAATATGCTAAATCCGATATCTGTGGTCTGTCTTCTGTCATCTGTCTTCTGAAATCTGTTCTCTGACATCTGTCCTCTGACATCTGACCTATTGCTCCTGTTTACTGAGCAGGGTTTTAAGCTCAGAGACAAAATCATTGACATCTTTAAATTCCCGGTAAACCGATGCAAACCGCACATAGGCCACATCGTCAAGCTCATGCAGCATCGTCATGATCTTTTCCCCGAGAAAAGAAGCCGGTATTTCCTTTTCCCCGGTTTCTCTTAGATCCCGTTCCAGATCATCTATAAATTCTTCAATCACGTTTATGCTGATGTTTCGCTTTTGGCAGGCCTTTTTCAGTCCGGAACGTACTTTTTCTCTATTGAATACTTCACGCCGGCCGTCTTTTTTAACGATCATAATGGGAATTTCTTCAATATGCTCGTAAGTTGTAAATCTGCGGCTGCATACGATGCATTCCCGACGTCTACGAATAACGCTGGCATCTTTGCTCAACCTGGAATCGATGACTTTATTGTCAATTTCTCCACAATATGGACACTTCATGAGCCTTCTCCCTGCTGGTGGGTTACAAGATGTATCAGTTCTATTTCGGCTTCCGTTAACATGTCTTGCGACAGTTCATCTGCATAGCCCGAGTGGTAATAGATCGCTTTTATACCCGCATTGATGATCATCTTGGCACAGATGGAACAGGGTAAATTCGTACAAAACAAACTCGCACCCTTCAGCGAAACGCCATGATAGGCTGCTTGAATGATCGCATTTTGTTCCGCATGAATACCCCGGCACAACTCATGCATTTTACCGGATTCAACATTTCGCTTTTCCCGTAAACATCCAACCTCGGCACAATGTCGAACGCCGGAGGGTGCCCCGTTATAACCGGTCGAAAGGACCCGTTTGTCTTTTACGATAATTGCGCCGACGGATCGCCTGAGACAAGTGGAACGCTTGGCTACGAGTATCGCGATATCCATGAAATAATCTTCCCATGAAGGTCGTGAATCGTCAGGTGCCATTAAATTAAGTGCCTCCGCATATCCGAATTTGGCTCATTACTAGAACCCATCTCAAAAATGCGTCTAAGTGTCCATGGCGGCGTTGCCCCGCCAAAATAGGCGGGATCTCACATCTTTTTTAGGAATATTAAGGGGTTCGTCAAACCGATTCAAAATGCTCACACACTTACGTGTATGCTCGGAAAAACGACTTTCGAATCGGTTTGCGCCTTACCCTGAACCCTGATCCGCCTTTTTGAGATGGGTTCATGCTTAACAAGACACACCGCGCAAGATGGGCTTGAAAAAGATTAGCTTTTGATAATATATGCCAAACGAAATTACCGCAAGAAAAAAACGGCAAGACCAGAAACAGCCTTGCCGTTAAAATAACGTTGTGTGAATCTCAAAGGCCGCTAATCGGAGACCAAAAGCGGCTATTGATCGGTATATTTTTTCAAAATCAAGCTCGCATTGGTACCGCCAAAGCCAAAAGAGTTGGTCATGGCCACTTTGACCGGGGCCTGGCGGGCGGCGTTGGGCACGTAGTCCAGGTCACATTCCTCTGCCTGATTTTCATAATTGATGGTCGGCGGAATCATATCGTGATACACACTGAGGGCGGTAAACACCGTCTCAATGCCGCCAGCGCCGCCCAGTAGATGACCGGTCATCGATTTGGTGGAACTGATCGCCACTTTGTAAGCATAGTCCTTAAATACCGTTTTGACCGCCCGGGATTCAAATAGATCGTTGAGTTCGGTAGAGGTCCCATGGGCATTGATATAGTCCACGTTTTCATAGCCGATACTGGCATCATCTATGGCCGCCTGCATACATCGCACGGCACCGTCACCATCCGGACACGGAGAGGTCATATGGTAGCCGTCTCCGGTCAGCCCGTAACCAACAAACTCGGCATAAATTTTTGCCCCCCTTTCAAGGGCATAATCAAGGGCTTCAAGGATCAAGATACCGCTGCCTTCACCGATCACAAAGCCGTCACGATCCCGATCAAAAGGTCTTGAAGATTTTTCGGGTTCATCGTTGCGGGTGGATAACGCTTTCATGGCGTTAAAGCCCGCCACAGCCGTGGCCGATACGACTGCCTCGGTTCCACCTGTAATCATGGCATCGGCCATACCGCCTTGAACCATCTTAAAAGAATCCCCGACCGCATGGGCACCGGCGGCACAGGCGGTGGCAATTGAAAGATTCGGTCCTTTAGCCCCAAAATGGATCGAAATCATTCCCGGTGCCATATTGCCGATCATCATCGGAATAAAAAACGGACTGACCCTTCTGGGCCCTTTTGTGGCTACATTGAGAATCGTACTCTCCATAATTCCAAGACCGCCTAGCCCACAACCGGTAACGACCCCGATCCGGTTTGCGTTGCTGCTGTCAATTTTCAGAGCGGCATCTTCCAAAGCCATGCGCGTTGCAGCCATCGCATACGAAATAAAAAGCTCGTTGCGCTTGGCCTCTTTTTTGGGCATAAAATCCTCGGCCTTAAAGCCCTTCACTTCAGCGGCTATTTGGGTCTGATGGGATGATGCATCAAATTTCGTTATCTCAGTTATACCCGATTGCCCGGCACAAAGAGCGGTCCAGGTCTTTTCGATACCGATCCCCAAAGGGGTAATTAAACCCATCCCTGTAACTACGACTCGCCTGTTCAAAAGACCTCCTGTTCAATTGGCAACTTTGTTAACCTGATGCGTGTCCGAAAAATAAATTTAATTTAAACCGGCCTCTTAATTTGAGGACTGATAAAATGAAGTCAACCCTATCGCCGAAAATAACTGCTGTTAGCGCTTCAATGATTGCGAACACTGAGTGCTAGCATTGCGACTTTAACGATCCGACCGAATGACGGCAAGCATGACCGCGCACTAACGAAATCTGCAAATAAGATGATCGGGTTACATGCCCGCTAAATGCCCCAAAAAAAGTAGAGAATATCTGTCTACTGTGCATTAATATAAGCAATAGCATCCTTAACGGTGGTAATT